>CAZONZ010000198.1:0-7556 GCA_964581005.1 uncultured bacterium | reverse complement strand
TTGGCACCTTGGTCAAGCTTAGTGTGAGAGAGTCAGGTGTAGCCTAAAGAGCACTACACTTTGTCTTGTTCGTGATCCAAAGGAGCCCCCGTTTGGCAGTGGCGTTACCCCCTCCCCCCTCGATCCCGTTGCCGTTCCCTTTAGAGTGGCTGCCCCAACCGACCTATCTGGTGGGTGGAGCTGTGCGCGATCAACTCCTCCAACAGCAGGGGGAACTGCCTCTTGCCGTCTCGTCTAAACTCGATCTCGATCTGGTGGTTGCTCAAGATCCCGTGAATCCAGCCGCTATGATTGCCCGCAAACTTAAGGGCGGGTTTGTGCTCCTAGATGACGAACGTCGGATCGCCCGGATCGTTTTACCCCAAACCACGATCGATGTTGCTTTGCAAATTGGCGGATCCATTGAAACCGATCTGCAAACCCGTGATTTTACCTGTAACGCCATTGCGCTGGAATTAAGCTCTGGTCAATGGATCGATCCCCTGCAAGGCAACCGCGATATTGCTGATCGTTGCCTACGTATGATCCATCCTGATAACCTCTCTGCTGATCCATTGCGTTTGCTGCGAGCCTATCGTCAAGCCGCACAACTGGGATTTGACCTTGATCCAGCCACTCGGACTGCAATTCGGGAGCGAGTGGATCTGCTCAAACAGGTTGCCGGAGAACGGGTCCGCACCGAGATCAGTCATCTTCTTAGTGCAGGTACTGCGGGGATCATTTGGTTACATAACGCTTGGCAGGATGGGGTCTTGGGCGATTGGTTGCCAGGGTTAACAGACCAAGGGTTTGAACAGGCT
This sequence comes from uncultured bacterium, assembly GCA_964581005.1. Lineage (GTDB taxonomy): Bacteria > Cyanobacteriota > Cyanobacteriia > Thermostichales > Thermostichaceae > CAZONZ01. The sequence continues at coordinate 6,756 of CAZONZ010000198.1, read as the reverse complement.
CAATCGATCGATCCAGTAGCAGCAACTCTACAGCAGCATTATCCGCGCACCTTTGCTGAGCTCGATCAGTCTCTAGCGGATCAACGCAGTCTTTTGTCTACGGTTAAGTTGGCTGCTTTACTGAGTCCTAACCTTAGCAGCTCCGATCTTAGAAAATCATTGGGATCTGATGCTGCTTCAGAGCGGGGATTAGAGCAAACCTTGGATCACCTGAAATTTAGTCGGATGGAGCAGAAATGGATCTTGAAATTGCAGTATTGGTATCCTCAACTGCAGCAATGGGTAGAAGATCCTCCTAATTCAGGCCAGCTTTATCAGTTTTTTGAGTCTGTAGGATCCATGTTTCCCAGCTTGATCCTATTTATGGCTAGTTTGGGAACCCCGATTGATCGCGTCCGACCCTGGTTAGATCGCTACGAAGATCCGAATGATCCCATTGCCCATTTAGTGCCATTAGTCGATGGTCATCAACTGATGCAGGCTTTGGGGCTAAAACCCGGTCCGTGGATCGGGGAGTTGTTAACAGCAGTCCGGGTGGCTCAAGCTGAAGCAAAAGTGACAACTATCGAGCAGGCGATCGAGTATGCTCAAGCATGGTTGCAGAGATCTTATGGTTCTGTCTAGTTTTTGACTGAACGGTCTTACCTTTAGGCGTGTCTTTGTTATCTAGAAGTACTGGAGTTACTAAGGGTAAGCAGTCGATCGTTTGCTGCTGAAGGTGACTCCCATGCTCACTCTCGGTGAAGTGACAAATCTTTACAAGAGCTGGAATTCAGATTACAGGAAGCATAGAAAATGTGATTATTTGACACAATCTGCATCCAAACTTCTAATTGGGCTAAAGTAGAGTCCCCTACCGATCAGACAGATGGAGGCAAGATCGATGGCTATGCAAATTGGTGATCGTGTGCGTGTCAAGACCAGTGTTGTTGTCTATCATTACCCAGAACATCGTAACGAGCCCTTCGACATCCAGGGATTGGAAGGTGAGGTGAAATCGGTGATCCTGGACTGGAATGGCCGCCCCGTTAGTGCCAACTATCCCTATCTCGTGCAGTTTGACTCTAAGTTTCGCTCCCACCTGCATGAAACTGAGTTGGAAGTGGTAGGCCAGCCTGCTGAGCTTGCAGCGGCTGCCTCTTGATCAAGTAGCAAATTCGACTCTGTAACCTAGATCCTAATCCCGTCAGCGTGGGACGATCAGGATTGGATAGCACGATGGAATGAAGAGAATTGCACTGAGTCCGGCTTGATCCGTGGAGCTCAAGCTTACTGTTCTGGATCAGCCCATAGTGGATCAACTGATCAACTTGATCGAACTTCTTGATCGAACTTCATCGACCTGATGCTTCAATTGGGTCAAGTTGGACGATCTTAACCTTGGCTTGCCCTTGATTAAACCGCATGAGTGATCAAATCGCAGGAAACTGATGTCTGTGGAATCTGGCTTAGACACTGAGCATAGTTCGAGTCAGCTCTAGAAAGGGCAAGATCAGCTTGGCTTCGGCTGGGGTGAGGTGGCGCTTAATGGCGTCTTGGAGCAACTGATAGGTTGTATCACAGCTGCGTTGGGTTTTGAACGCACGCATTAAGGTTTGAAACCAGTAGAGAAACCGATCCTTAAGCCGGTCTTCGTCATCGATCAGCATGGCCATCGCCACGATCCGCAGGGTTCTAACTGTGTCGGCTTTCCACTTTGTGCTAAAGTCCTCGACTCCGCGCATCAGCAGTTGGGGATCCATCGCTTTCAGTTTGGCTTCAACCTCTTGGATGATCGTGGGCTCGGCAGCCTGGAGCTTGCGGTAGGCACTGAGTCGAAGTTCCCAGGAGGCCTGCAAGGGATCCATAAACTGGAGCTCAGCATCGGTAGCATAGCGTCCATCAACCTCAATACTGAGGCGCTGCAGTTGAGTGAGCATTGGCGCGATTCCTGTGTCCCTAGAACCTATGCTATCTATGCTACCTGACGCAAGGTACTCTGAGGGGTGATGAACCTGATCTGGGCTCGGCACACCTGCACCCGACCGCTCAACTTAGATCCAATCCTGTATCAGCCTCTCCTCCCAACGCAGCCCGTCCTAGTCCTCACCCTGCTTCCTCTTGCGAGATCAAGTTAATATTAGTTAACATTCTGAGGAAGAGGATTTTCAGATCGCTACGGTAAGAAGACAGCTTGGTTCTCTGGAAGGAGTCATTATCTGTGAGTCAGAAGAATAAGAAGTGGAGAAGTGCTGGGCTCTATGTGCTCCTGGCCATTGTGGTCCTGTCGCTTGCGACCACCTGGTTTGGCAATAAACCCACCGATCGCGCTGAGATCAGCTACTCCGACTTGATTAATCGAGTTGAGAATGGTCAGGTCTCCAAGATCCGGATCGAGGATGGGGGCAATGTGGCCGTTGCGGATACGACCAATGGCGGGCGTCCAACCCAAGTGCAGGTGAATCTGCCGCAGATGCTCACCCCTGAGTTTGAATCAACCCTGATCACGAACAGTGTTGAGATCGAAGTCAAACCGATCGAAGACGAAGGTGTATTTGGTCGGATCTTGACGACACTATTCGTGCCTGTGCTGCTATTGGTGGGGTTGTTCTTCCTGTTGCGGCGGGCACAGGTGGGTCCCGGCAATCAAGCTCTCAACTTTGGCAAATCCAGGGCCAGGGTGCAGATGGAACCCAAGACTCAGATCACGTTTAACGATGTGGCTGGAATCGATCAGGCCAAGCTGGAACTGGCTGAGGTTGTGGACTTCCTGAAAAACTCTGAGCGCTTCACTGCCCTGGGAGCCAAGATCCCCAGAGGTGTGTTGTTGGTGGGTCCTCCTGGAACGGGGAAAACCTTGCTGGCTAAGGCTGTGGCTGGGGAAGCCGGTGTTCCCTTCTTCTCGATCTCTGGCTCTGAGTTTGTTGAGATGTTTGTTGGCGTTGGGGCGTCGCGGGTCCGAGATCTGTTTGAGCAGGCTAAGCAAAATGCTCCCTGTATCGTGTTTATCGATGAGATCGATGCCGTTGGTCGCCAACGGGGTGCCGGTCTAGGCGGTGGTAATGACGAGCGGGAGCAGACCTTGAACCAGTTGCTGACGGAGATGGATGGGTTTGAGGGTAACTCTGGCATCATCGTGATCGCAGCCACCAACCGCCCTGATGTTCTCGATGCTGCCTTGCTCCGTCCTGGTCGCTTTGATCGTCAGGTCACCGTCGATCGCCCTGATTTCTCCGGTCGTCTGGAGATCCTCAAGGTTCATGCTCGTGGCAAAACTCTGAGCCAAGATGTTGATCTGGAAAAGATCGCCCGTCGGACACCTGGATTTACGGGAGCGGATCTGGCCAACCTGCTGAACGAAGCAGCGATTCTGGCTGCTCGCCGCAATCTATCTGAGGTTGCGATGGATGAGATCAATGATGCGGTTGATCGTGTCCTGGTGGGTCCAGAGAAGAAAGATCGGTTGATGAGCGAGAAGCGCAAGGAGTTGGTGGCTTATCATGAGGCCGGTCATGCTCTGGTTGGATCTCTGATGCCCAACTATGATCCAATCCAAAAAGTCACGATCATTCCTCGCGGTCAGGCTGGTGGATTGACCTGGTTTATGCCCAGTGATGATGATATGGGTTTGACCACCCGTGCCCATCTCAAGAACATGATGGCGGTTGCCTTAGGTGGCCGAGTCGCTGAAGAAGTGATCTACGGTGAACCTGAAATCACCACAGGAGCTGCCAGTGATCTGCAGCAAGTCGCTCGGATCGCTCGCAGTATGGTGACTCGCTTTGGTATGAGTGATCAAATTGGTAACGTCACTCTGGGCCGCCAGTCCAACAATGTTTTCTTGGGTCGAGAGATCGCGTCTGAACGAGATTTCTCTGAAGAGACTGCAGCAATGGTGGATGAAGAGGTGCGGTTGCTGGTCGATCAAGCCTATACCAAAGCTCGTTTCGTGATCGAACACAATCGCTCCCTGTTAAGCACGATCGCTGACCGCTTGGTGGAAGCTGAAACCATCGATGCTGAAGAACTCCAGGCCATCATCAACGGCAGCCCGATCCACATGCCGGATCCGGATCCGGAACCCCAACCCTTGAAGACCCCTGTGGTGATCGGATTGGGTGCGTAAGGGTTTGAGTCTAGAGAGCTGAATCTGGGTTCTCAACAGGCTGGGATCTAGATCAAAACTAGAGAAAATAACCTGTCAAAAAACAAAAGAGTGGGTGTAGCACTGATGGCTCACCCACTGCTTTTTATGAATCCAAGATCAAGCAATCATTCAAGTAACAGGTCACGTAAGCCGATCGATCAAACCCATTGAGCGGCCATGTATTCGGCCAGATCGACCACCCGTTGGGAGTAGCCCCACTCGTTGTCATACCAGGCCATGACTTTGACCATATCGCCACCCAGTACAGCCGTCATCAAGCCATCCACGATCGAGGAGGCATCATGGCCGCGATAGTCGATCGAAACCAACGGCTCTTCGCTGTAAGCCAGGATCCCTTTGAGGCTGTTTTCGGAGGCTTCTTTGAGCGCAGCATTGACTTCTTCGGCAATCACACTCTTTTCGGTCTGGATCACCAGATCTACAAGCGAGACATTTGGAGTTGGAACCCGCACGGCCACTCCGTTTAACTTACCCTTCAATTCTGGGATCACTAACGATACGGCTTTAGCAGCACCCGTCGTAGTCGGAACCATGCTCAAGGCTGCGGCTCTAGCGCGGCGCAGATCCCGGTGACTGCCATCCAGGATCCGTTGGTCGCCGGTATAGCTGTGGGTTGTGGTCATGGAGCCTTTGATGATGCCGAAGTTTTCCAGCAGCACTTTGATCACAGGTGTCAAGCAGTTGGTGGTACAGCTGGCATTGCTGACAATGTTGTGGCGGACTGGATCGTAGGTCTGTTGGTTCACACCGTAGACGAAGGTGGGGATATCACCGCCTTTGGCTGGAGCTGTGATCATGACCTTCTTGGCACCCGCTTCAATGTGACGCGAAGAGCCTTCATAGTTGACAAACACACCTGTGGACTCGATCACTAGATCGATCTCCATGCTCTTCCAGGGCAGGTTGTTGGGGTTGCGATCGGAGACCACTTTGACGGTTTTGTCGTTGACTTGCAGCCAATCGTCTCCAGAGGAAACCTCAACTCCTTGCAGCGGTCCCAGGATCGAGTCGTACTTCAATAGGTGTGCAGCCGTTTTCGCGTCGGACGTGTCGTTGACGACCACAATGTCAAGATTGGAGTTGGATCGGCCCAACCAACACCGCATGAAGTTCCGTCCGATCCGTCCAAAGCCGTTAATCGCCACCTTAATCTGTGCCATGTGAACCTCTCTGCTTGATGTACAGTGCCGCTGCCGTTTAGCCTATCGTACAGTGCCCTCTTGCCATTTTACGGCATTTCTTTGGGATCAAAATCAGTCCCTTTGAGGTGACTGGAGCGGATCCTTGCCGTTGATCAGGTTGGCGTTGGGGGGAGGGAATTTCTTTAGTAGGTTTGATAGCGCTGGTGCAGCGTGGCCATTGTTGCTGCCACATTTTCGGCCCCGCGTTGTTCTAAGGTGTCGGTGAACATACCTTCAAGCCAGTAGAGCCGTTCACTGATCATTTCTCCCCAGGCGCGATGCAATTTGATCTGTAAATTGGGGGACAGTTTCGCCAAACTGCTGCTGGCGAGCATGGCGGTTTCTACTTGAGACATGGCGATCGCTGTAGCCGATCGGCGGCGGTTGGTTAATAAGGAGGTTTCGCCAAAGACGCGGCCTGCGTGGAGGGTGGCCAACAAATAATCGCCGGGATGTTGGACAAATTGGCGGCGCAACTCGACCACACCACTCAGGATCAGAAAGAGATCGGTGCTGGAATCTCCTTCTTGAAAGATCACATGTGCCGGTGTGAAATGGCGGGGTAGCAAGAAGGCGGTTAATTCGTTCCATTCGTCATCCGCCAACGCCTGGAAGAGCAGGTGTTCACGAATGCGTCCAAACGTAAATTGTCTGGCAGACGACATAATCAGGATCGGAAAAAGGACAACAAGATCTGGAGTGTTTAGGAACTAGAGCTTGCAGATCTCCTCAACCTATCGTCAGCCCTGGGATCCTGAATGTTGGGATCATGGGGAACGCTGGGGATCTGAGTCAAGCTGGAGATCTAAAGAGCTCCTGAGACTTCAAGATACGCTGGGGAGGCTTAACCGGGGGGCCATTGCATGGATCGGCCACCCAACACATGCAGATGCAGGTGATAGACGGTTTGCCCTCCTTCGGGGCCGTTGTTGATCACCAAGCGATATCCCTGATCGAGACCTGCGTCAGCGGCTAGTTTTTGGGCTGTGAGCAGCAATTTTCCTAACAACGCCTGATCCTCTGGTTCTGCCATGGAGATCTGGGAGATGGATTTCTTTGGGATCACCAGGAAGTGGGTGGGGGCTTTGGAATCGATATCCTTGAAGGCCAACACCTCGTCATCTTCATAGAGGATGTCAGCTGGGATCTCTTTGCGAATGATCTTGCCAAAAATAGTGTCGGTCATAGAGTCCCTGCAACGTGGAGGGTGATGTTTGCGGATGCATGGGTTGATCCTGAGAACACGATAGCGTGGTTTGCCCAGCGGAGAAACGTTTCCTCGCTAGAGATCTTTGCTAGAGATCCTTTCGTGCATTAGGATGCAGCGATCCAGAACGGATCGAGGTTGGGATCGGATCAGGATGCTCACAGCCTTCTGGGAAGCAGAGTGATCACAGGGTTAGATCTTCTGGGGGTGGGGCGGGGCGG
>CAZONZ010000197.1:0-7574 GCA_964581005.1 uncultured bacterium | reverse complement strand
CCTAGCCAAGCAACGGGAGAACATGGGGATCGGCAAACTGTTCCAAAAACTACACCGCTGCAGCTCTTCAAGATCCCTGTGCCGAAACTTTACCTGTTTCCTTATAGGTCTGGGACATGGTTGCAAGCGACTGATTCCAAACCCACCGCACACAGCCAAACGCCTGAGCCAAATGGATTTGCTGTTCAAGCGTGGGATAGATTCGGATTTTGACCGCTCTCAACATAACTTTTTATCGCAGTTCCAAGACTATAACAACACAAAATACTACTTGTTGTGCCACACATCAAATTGTTCGCCTTCGGCTCACTCGGCTTTCATCCCGACACTCACGCTTCGCCTAGAGTGCGGCGCTTCCCGCCGATCAAGCTAAAGATACCCTGCGGGATTGACCGGCTGGCCATTCACCCGAACTTCAAAGTGAACATGGGGGCCTGTTGATAACCCTGTCGATCCGGAGGCTGCGATCGGCTGTCCTCGTTGCACCACCTGCCCTGCTCCCACTGCTACCCGACTGTTATGGGCATATAGGGTCGTGATCCCACCGCCGTGACTAATGATCACCGTATTGCCATAGCCACCATACCACCCAGCATAGATCACCGTACCGCGATCGGCGGCTCGTACCGTGGTCCCCGTCCCAACCCCAAAATCAATCCCTGCATGAAAGCGACGAGTTCGATAAATCGGGTGGATCCGCCAGCCAAATCCACTTGTGATCGGTCCTCCCACAGGAGCCTGTAGCCGTCCTGTTCCTTGCACGATCACGGGAGGGGGGGCTGACCCTGGTTGAGATCGGGCACGTTGCTCGGCTTCCCGTTGGCGTCGCTCCTGTTCCGCAATCAAGCTCTGGATCAATCCGGACAGTTGTTGAGAATCTTGAGCCAATCGGTTTTGGGCTGCTTCATAGGCGGCTCGTTGACTGGCCAAGCGTTCGATTAGTTGCGCCTGGATCTGCTTTTGTTCCTCCAGTGCTTGTTTCTTGGCGGCCAGTTCTTGAGTGATCAAAGCGATCTCATTGCGTTGAGTTTCCAAGGCAATCCGTTGGGCTTCCACCTCCTCAGCCGTTGTCTGCAGATCGGCAATCAACGTTCGATCTGACTCAATCAGTAAATGCAGTTGGTGTCGTCGATCAAAAAATTCATTCAGATCTTTGCTACTCAACAGTAAGGCCCACCAACGCTCTGCCCCCTGACGTTGGAGATAGCGCAAACGAGCCGCTGTTCCTGCCTGCTGAGTTTGCAATTTGGCTTCTAGTTTTTCCAATTCTGCTTCAGCTGTTGCCAATGCTTTTTGAGCTTGTTCCAGGCGAAACTGATAATCTTCCAAGGTCGTATTAGTGAGCTGAATATTTTGCTCCAATGTTCCCAATCGTTGTCGGGCCGCCCCTTCCTGTTGGCGCAATTGATCCAGGCGAGTTTGATTCGAGCGCAGTTCCTGTTCAACCTGCTGTTGGCGTTGCTGGAGCTGCTGCAAACTTTGGGCCTGGATCGGCACATAAACTCCCAACACCAAGATCCCACTGGTTAACAGGATCATGATCCCAATCACCGCAAACCAGCGTCTTCGTAACCGCCACCGAATAGAACGGATCCGATGCATCAGATTGGTCTGTGCGCCCACACCCTTCGCTCCACACCCACTGGGGCTGATCGTACCACCACTCTCTCAGAACCGCTCTCGCTTTGGGAAACCTCACAAAATTCCCTCAACTGCCTCTTGGCTCCAGATCCGATCGACAGGATCGTTCACCCCGCGATGGCTAACCCATTCAGGCTTAGAGCCTACAATAGAGTCGTCCCCCTGCCGGGTTTGATCATGATCCATCCACGCCTTGCTTCTCTCCTGACGCGCCCTACAGCTCCAGTGCTGATCGTTTTTGCATTATTATTAGTCAGTTGTTCCCCCTCCGGATTTGAGACTCCCCGCCCTAGTTTGACCAATGATGGGCTCAACAGTGTTTATCCTGATACAGAGCCTGCCATGAGTGAAGATGGTCGCCTCATTGTCTTCACTTCGGCCCGCAACGGCAATCAAGCCATCTATCTCTACGACACCCTGGAACGGCGCTTGATCGATCTTCCTGGTCTCAACGCCAACGAGGTTGCCTACTCATCTCCGGATATCAGTGGCGATGGGCGTTACCTGGTGTATCTCTCCAACGAGCTCGGTAAGGCCGAAGTCTTCCTCTACGATCGCCAAACCCGCGAGGTTCGCAACATCAGCAGCCGCTTAGCCGGAGATGTCCGCCACCCAACGATCAGCGGGGACGGACGCTATATTGCCTTTGAAAACAACGGTACAGGTCAATGGCAGATCGAACTCTTTGATCGCGGCCCCGACGTTAATGCTACCAATCCGGATCCAGCTCCAGCTTCAGGGAGCCGTTGATCCGAGACCGCTTGATCCGAGAGCTTGATCGAATCCAACTAATCGGACTGACCGTCTTGCTTGGCTCGTGCAGCACTAACTGCTGCTAAAAACAGCCAGATGGTCAAGGGGATACTAACTGCCAAGATCGCCGTGGTGATGGGAGCACCGAGATCCGGTTCTCCCGAAGCGAGCTCAAAGATCGAGCCGACCGCTGCAATCGCCGTGATACAGGATGTGGCCAAAAACAGGTTTCCCTTGATGCTGCTATACATAACGTCCTTTTGAATCCTGAACATGTGATGGTTTGATCCTGCATGGACTCCACGGATCCTGGCCTCTGGCGTGACCCCTAGGTCTTGACCTGCGTTGATCCTTGCAAGCATCAGGTTAGCGCGATCCTGGGTGATCGAGAAATGGGATTGTCCCAGCCCTGCTTGTCCCTGGAGATCCCTTGCTGACCAGTCAGCACAACTGTTCCTCCTCACGATGAAAGAAAACGTTGAGCCAACGATCGAGGAAAATAGAGTTCAAGCTACATTGTTGAACCTGTGACCTTAGCCTACAGAGGATCTTCTTTCGGGTGAAGCTATCCTCCCAGGTGTCACGCTCAACCTTAGTTACATCCGGTAAAAGACTTAGAGGCATTGTTCGGCTCAGCAGCATCTGGGACCAACCCGGATCAACAACAAGTCAGCAGCTTGATTGTAGTCGCAAGGTTCGAGGGAAGTATGATCATAAGTTCGGAATGTTATTATGAGATACCTACTCACATCTGGAGGAGATCAACTCATAATGCCTAAAAGCGAGGATGTTCGGCTAGAGCTGTTAATGTGGTTTGGGTTCAGTGTGCTTGTTGCACTCTCACCTTACCTAGCTAAAGTGCTGATCTTGTATATTCAAGATAGCTTACCTGAAAATATTCTTTCTCTTTTTTCAGATGGAGGTTTATTCCTCATTGGGTTGTGTACAGCTTCGGACGGAATGGTTCGATCCATCCAGCTGAGGGTTAGCACTATTTCGACAGACTGTGATAAAATAACCTCAACATTCTTTCTATTGGGGAATCTTGTCATTGTGATAGTCTGCTGTATTGCATATGGAGCTATATCTGAGCTGCAAACGAACTCTACTCATAACCTTAGCCCTAATAATATTGCTGAGTGTTCCTTAGGAGTGATCCTTTTTGCAATTATCTTTACAGGTTTTAATATTGTTTTAGAAAATCGGCAACAGAAACGAGGAGAAACGGTATGACCATTGATCTCATTGAAGTCACTTTAGTACTTATGGGTCTTTTGGCTATCTTTGCTGCCGTTATATCAGCATTTTATATTGCTCATCTTGAGAAGAGCTATGCAGAGAAAACTCACGAGTTAATCACGTCAGTCTCGTCTGATCTGGACGACTTAATTGCTGCGGAAAAATATCTTGATGTTTTTGATTTCCTTGAAGCGGTTGATAAGAAGCTGAGAATGATCCAGGAGCACAAGCTTAAGCAGATTAAGAGTTGTTATCGACATGAGTCTGATCAAAAGAACAGGGTGCATACCCCTGATGTTAGTCAAACAGAAACGACATCGGCAGTAGTCAGTTGGGAGGCTTATCATAACCAAAGCTTGGACTTAGCTGATCAAGCTGCTCTTGCTTTCCAGAAAGATCCTCAATCTGAAAAGATTCGCACTGAACAGTTCGATATAGAAGATCAATCCTGGGTTGAATACCTTAAACCAATTCCTTCTCCTTTCCCAATGCTAGGTCAACGCCTCGAAGAATTGCTGAGAAGCTCAGACGAGGAGATTCAATCTTGTATCAAGAAGGCTCAAGATCCTAATCCAGCTGTTCGAGCTGAAGTTGCTGGAGAGCTAGGACAGAGTGGAGAGGAATTTGCTCTTCCTATACTGGGGACCTTACTGCGTGACATAGACCCATATGTACGCTTGATCGCTTCCGAAGCTATTGGTGATCTTGCAGCATGACATTTATGAACAAGTTACTGGCTTTTTCAAATTCAAAACTTATTTCTAGGCATAGAGGAACGTGAAGTGTTTGCAAAACCAAATCAAATTTCTGAAGACGCAAAAAAGGTAGCTGCTCTTGCCTTATGTGAATCACTCTTGACTGAACCTGATCCTAATATTCGGGCCAATATTGCCAGATCATTAGGCAGAATTGGTAGTGAGGAAGCTGTTGCTACTCTGGCTCATGCTTTATTTCAAGATCTTAGTCCGAAAGTTCGAGCGAATGCAGCAAGAGCTTTGGAACAAATAGCAAGAGCAGGACGTACCCCTTATATTGTTACCTTCATTCAACTCCTGATCCAAGTCCGGAAAGTGTCCAATCGTTCTCAGCTGACAGAAGATCAGATCCGTGAAATTGTTCCTCAAGTGATTTCCAGAGATCCTTCTAGATGGGATCGGTTGATCTCTGTACTCCAAACGGAGGGAGAAGAAATCTTCAGTAAGGTTGCTCCGATCCCTGCTTTAATCCTAAATACTATTCGGGCTTGGCAAAATCCTCCTCCTCGTTAGGCTTAACGTATCAAACCTGAAGATTCTCGATTCTTATTCGATCTTCATACCGTTGCAACTTACGTCTCGATCTGGAGGTTTTGTTTCAGAGGGCAGATTCTATATAGGCTTCACGCTCAGCAAAGTTCTGGCCTGACTCAAGTTGGCGGCTATCGTCCTGGGATCGGTAGGGTTTTCCGGTATTGATCTGGGCTTGACCCCAGTTAGCGTAATGTCAAGCTTATTCACAAGGCTGGCAAAAGGCTGGCAAACGGAATCTAAACAGATCTCACATTCTGCGTCGTGAGATGGGATCGATGGGATCGATTCAGTGTAAGCCACTCGTGTAGGTCAGTCATTCTAGCGATCCTTGCCATTCGATCGGATCTGGCTTTGAGCTTGTCTGAGGTTGCTGTGAGTAGTCGATTTTACCCCTCCCTCCTGAGCCAACTATGGACCAGCCTGCCCCTGCCAGAGTGGTTACCTGCCGCCGATCAGACCAACTGGCAACAGGCCCTCAATGCTCTGACTCAACTGTGGCGAGAAGCAGGTCGATCCGGTCTCGTGATCAGTGGCCCGCTCCCGTGGCTGCCCCTGGAAGACTGGCAATGGCAAGCGGAATGGTCCTCCAGCTTAGGCCCCGATCTCCCAAGTGATCCAACAACCGCCCGCTATCTTCAAGAACTGGCTGATCTCGCCCCCCTCCTCCACTTAGCCGATACGGTTCACCCCATCCCCTCCGTTGATCCTGTCAACTCCAGTGATTTCCCTGGTTTTGATCCCACTCATCATCTTGCTAGCCCCACACTCCCCTCTGGATTGTTCCATTTTCGGGATCATCGCTGGCTGTTTACGCCTGAGCTAACCCCTGCCTTAGAATTCGATCTCAATCAACGTGTGATCCCATTGCTGCATCCGGATCCCCTGCGGCAAGAACGCTTTCTAATTCTGCTGAGTCCAATCTTTAGCGCAATCCTCGCCCACGGCAGTCATCCTAGTACGGGTCAAGTGGGCATGATGGTCTCCTTTGAGCCAGACGTGATCGAACGGGCCTGGAAGACCTTAACCGATCGCGTGCGTCATATTCGACCGGACTTGATGCCGATATGGGATGCGATCGCCTATCACGTTCCGCCCCAGCCACCTCATTATCGAGTCATGGCTCGCTTCAGCAGTCTATTATTGATGACCGCTATCCCGATCGGTGATCCCAGCCGCCTAGCTCAACTCCCTCCCCCCACTACCGAATCTCCCTCTCCAGAAGATCCCACGTCTGCACCCATGTTCCAAGCTCAGGAATTCCTCCCCGATCCAGAGACTTCAGCGTCTCTCGCCTCACCCAATCCCCATCGTCCCGCTCACACCCCTCCGGCTGAGGTGGTTGCTAAAGATCGATCTCATCACACTCATCACACCTATACTCATACTCAATCGACGGATCGCTCCCATTCCAACCCCGTCGCTAGTTTGCCAGGATCCTCAGACTCAACTGCATCCTCTCACTCAGAAGCCGACTCACAAGAACCGATCTCCGAAGTGGAGTTGCTGCGAGCTCTGATCCATGAAGTCAAAACCCCTCTCACCACGATCCGGACCTGGGTTGCGCTAGCCAAACGCCAGAAGAATTTACCTCCCAAAGTGCGTGATTATCTAGATCGGATCGATCGAGAATGTGAAGAACAAATTGCTCGGTTTAGCCTCTTCTTCCAAGCCACTGAGATCAACCCTAAACTCCTACATCTTGAACCCACGGCCTTGGTGGATCTCGTTCGCCAGAATCTGCCCAAGTGGCAGGATCAAGTTGAGCGGCGCGAATCCACGTTAGAGATGGAGATTCCGAATGATCTGCCGGATGTAGTGAGTGATCCCAAAACGCTGGATGCGGTCTTATCGGGGATCATTGAACGGATTGCACGGTGGTCACCCCCTGGCAGTGTGATCAAAGCTCAACTGGTGAATGCTGGGGAGCATGTGAAGTTGCAGTTCCAAGTCAATACCGATCATTGTCCTGTGACTCAGCCCTTAGCCGGAATGATGCCTGCTCAATCCATTGGTCAGCTGCTTGTCCTCCAACCCGATACAGGAGCGATCAGTTTAAGTATCCCTGTCACTCAGCATCTGATCCGGGCACTCGGAGGCTACCTAACCGTGCGGCAACGAGCCCAGCAAGGCGAAACGATCACCTTCTATCTACCCCGCCAAGCTTGATCGGCTCCTGTCGTCAACTCAGAAATCCTCTTGATCCTCTAGCAACTTGGGTAGCTGTCGATTTAGGATCTTGATTATAGCTCCTGATAGGATCGCCTCCCCACCCTCACGTTGTCGTCCCTTGCCATGATGTCAGATCCTGTGACGCCCTTGAACGGTATTGCCCAAGAGATTCCACCCCAGTCTGCATCGAGTTCCTTCGATCCAGCTGAATCTCGATCAGCTTTTGATCCCTTAACTCCCCAGGATCTGACTTATCCTTCCCCCTCTGAACTGTCCCAGGATCAGATCTCAGCCTGGTTGCACGAATTTCGGAATCCCCTCACCACGATCCAAACTCTCACCAAGCTCCTGCAAAAACGACTGGGGTCTGATCATCCCTACGCTTGGATCAGCACCAGCATTTTCCAAGAATGTAACCAACTTCAAGCTCTCTTAGTCCAGTTTGAACAGGATCTCCACTTACCTGCACTTCCAGCCACCGAT
>CAZONZ010000196.1:5848-7574 GCA_964581005.1 uncultured bacterium | reverse complement strand
TGGGCTAACGCCGATCGACTCCTGTGGCGCAAGCAAGTGATCTATCTCGTGATTCCTGATCGGTTTGCCAACGGTAATTCAGACAATGATCACGTATCCGGAATAGACTGTCACTATCCAGAATGGGCGCGATCGTTTCATGGCGGTGACTTTGTTGGATTGCAGCAACATATTGATTATTTGCAAGAGCTGGGTGTAACCACCCTTTGGACGACCCCCATTTATGAACAGATCCCAGATGCCGTCGAACGCAAGGGTTGCGGATTTCATGGCTACTGGCCAAACTACAGAATTCCTTACAGGGCTGATCTCGAACCTCGTTTAGGCACTGATGCTGAATTCCGCGATCTTCTCCAAACTCTAGATGACCATGATATGCGCTACATCATGGATGTTGTTGTCAACCATGCAGGCTATGGAGCTGATCTCTTAACTCAACACCCAGATTGGTTTCGGGTGGGATCCGATCAATGCCAGCGCACCGAACCCGGCCAGATCAGTTGCACTCTGAGCTTGGCCGATCTTCCAGATCCCGATTTAGGGCCGGATCTATGGCGTCCTTGTATCAGAGGTGGACCGGCGCGGATTTATTGTCCCTTGTTTGGTTTGCCCGATTTTGTTCAAGAAAACCCAGAAGTAGCCCAATATCTCATTGATGCGCATCTTCTCCTCTTAGAGAAATTCCCTCTGATCGATGGGATCCGGGTTGATACTGTTCGCCATGTTGAGCTCGATTTCTTCTCGGATGTGTGGCTTCCAGCGTTACGAGAGGTGAAACCGGATCTGTTTCTGGAAGGCGAAATTCTATACGGGTTTCCTGATGTACCTGCCCAGGTGTTGACGCCCTACATTCGGGCTGGATTTGACTCTGTGTTTAATTTCCCACTCCGATCAGCGTTGGATAATACTTTTGCTTGGGAAGGATCAGTCAACCTGGTGGCGGATAAAGTGCAGGAAACGATCGAGGAATATGGACTGGAGCAAACCTTGATCATGACCAATCTGGTCGATAACCATGATATGCCTCGCTTAACCAGCCGAATTGAGCGTATTGTCGGACCAGCCACCAATCCAGTTAATGCTGAAGAAATCCGGGATCGGTATCATTTAGCGTTGAGTATGCTGTTTACCTTACCTGGTATTCCGCAACTGTATTACGGTGACGAGCTGGGAATGTTGGGTAAAGAAGAACCTGTTAATCGCAACGATATGCCGAATTGGGCTTGGACTCAGCCGGGACGACAAAGCAATCCAGTCAGCACTGAGTTTCTGATCAATGCTGATCGAACTTTTCAGCACATGAAACGGTTAATTCAATTACGGCAGGAGAACCCAGCCCTTTACGAAGGCTATTATGCTGAACTCTTTCGTCAATGGGATCTTGATCAACCCAATGTCTACGCTTTTATCCGAGGCTATGAGGATAATCGGATCATCACCATTTTGAATAACGGTATCCCCACCCGGATCCTCACCATGGATGTGCAAGGAGTGCCTGATCTCAACCTGGTCGATCCTGGAGCGATTCCAGATGGCACGGAGTTGGTCGAACTGCTGGGTGAAGGTGCTCCCTCCCGGTTAGTGGTGCAGGAAGGCAAGCTGCGGATCCAGATGCCAGCCAAAATGGTGGGAATCTATCAAGTCCAAACGCAATTCCAAAATGGTTGATCTCAATAGTTGATCTCAATAGTTGATCTCAATAGTTGATCTCAATAGTTGATCTCAA
>CAZONZ010000196.1:0-5748 GCA_964581005.1 uncultured bacterium | reverse complement strand
CAATAGTTGATCTCAATAGTTGATCTCAATAGTTGATCTCAATAGTTGATCTCAATAGTTGATCTCAACTAGGCTCTAATCGAGAAAAACCAACATCACACTGATCCCAACGGAGACAAGCCCAAACATGACATAACTGATCCAGCGTAACCGCTCCAACTGCAGCTGATGGAGGGACTTCAGCCAGGGAAACCCCAAGGTATCCACAAACCGATCCAGGGCAGAGCGCATGGGGTAGGCGTAAAGTGACTCCGTTTCGCGCATGAACACCAACACTAGCAGCAGGGTAGAATACCCCCATAAACCGCCCCACAGGAGCGCGGTAAACCCAAGCAGGATCTCACTTAGCATAGATCGTTATCTGTTACGGGAAAGGGTATGGCAGAGTTATAACAGATGCGTCCTCAAAAACCTAGCACGATGGAGAGAACCCCATGTCACTGAGCAAATACTATACTCTTGGTGGATCTGGTCTGCGAGTCAGCCGTTTAGCCTTGGGTACGATGACCTTTGGCACGGAATGGGGCTGGGGCAGTGATCAAACCACAGCTCGGCAACTCTTTAACACCTATATCGATGCTGGTGGCAACTTTATTGATACGGCTGATCTTTATACAAATGGGACAAGCGAAACCTGGTTAGGTCAATTCATTGCAGAACGGAACCTGCGCGATCGAGTCGTGATCGCCACCAAGTTTAGCTACAGCGCGGATCCAACCAATCCGAATGCAGGTGGGAATGGACGCAAAAATATTCTCAGAGCTGTGGACGGATCCCTGAAACGCTTGGGGACGGATTACATTGATCTTTACCTGCTGCATACCTGGGATCAGATCACGCCTGCGGAAGAAGTGATGCGGACCTTGGATGATCTGGTGCGATGGGGGAAAGTTCGCTACATCGGATTCAGTGATGTCCCGGCTTGGTATGCTGCTCGTGCCCAAACTCTGGCCGAATGGTATGGCTTTGAGCAGATCTGTACCTTGCAACTGGAATACTCCCTGGTAGAACGCAATATTGAGTGGGAGTTTATCCCCTTGGGCTTGAATCTGGGGATGGGGGTGATGGTGTGGAGTCCCTTGGCTAGTGGTTTACTCAGTGGCAAGTATCGTCCCAGTCAAGATGGCGGCACCGGAGAAGGGCGCTTGGAAGCGACCAAAGGGATCAAGAACCCAGCCTTCCAAAAATTCTCAGAACGCAATTGGCAGATCGTGACTGAATTGGAATCGGTTGCGGAGACTTTGGGCTACAGTATGGCTCAGGTTGCGCTCAACTGGGTTGTGCATCGACCTGGGATCGCTTCGGTAATCGTGGGAGCCACCAAACTGGAGCAGCTCCAAACCAATCTCAGTGCTCTCGATTTTGAGATCCCACCGGAGTTAGCGGAACGTCTGGAGGGGGTGAGTCGTCCACCGTCTCAGTTCCCCTACACCTTTTTCGAGAATACCCTGCAGGGCATGATCCACGGCCAGAATCCTGTTGGACTCAAGCCTCCTGGGTATTTCCCTGAGCGATTGATCGAGGCGAGTGGGGGCGGTGTGTCCTAAACTCAACGATTTTCTATGCATCTGCACCACCTGAAACGGTATCTAAAACGGTATCTGCAACGGACTCGACGAACCTGGATCCTGCTCATCACGGTTGCTTGGGTGGCCGGGATCAGTGGGTGGATCGCCCCAACTCCGATCTCAGCTTCAGAACCTCCGTCAACGGCTGGATTCAACAGGATCCCCAAGCTTGCTCAAGCCGATCCCTCGATCGAGCCCTCTCCGGCAAACGCTGGATCGAACTCCAATCCCTTATCTCCTGCGCAGTTGCAGCAGCAAGCGTATGTGGAAAGTTGTGGTGAGTGTCACCTGGCCTTGCCTGCTGAAGTGATGCCTTCCGAAACCTGGCGTAGCCTTCTCCAAGATCCTGATCACTATGGTCAGCAAATTACTCTGCCCGTTGGGACCACGCTTCAGTTGTCCTGGGAATATCTTCGATCGGGATCTCGTCCTTTGATTGAGACGGAATTGGTTCCCTTTCGATTAGCCGAATCTCGCTATTTTCAGGCCCTGCACCCTCAAGTTGAGTTCCCCAACCCGATCCGAGCCTCCAGCTGCATTGACTGCCACCCTGGAGCCAACCAGGGCAACTTTGTCAACCTAACTTTAAATTGGGAGTAAAAAAGGAGAACTGAAATTCCTACAAGCTTTGCTGTAGGAATCTGATTTGAAGCGTGAGATCCTTCAGATTCCTTCAGATCCAAAGCTCTTCCGGAGCATAAGCAGGTTCACTCCCCCGTTCATAGGTAATTTCCTGACTGCTTATAGATCACTCCATTCCCCATTTCGCAGACTCCTTGGCCTTGGCGACGATGTTAAGAATTACTGAGGATCCATTCGAGATCGATTTCCTTAAGGCAAAGTTGGGGAACTCTCTATGGCCCAGTCCAGACCTCCCAACGGTTGCTGCCAACTCTTGAACACGTTGAACACCTTGACTATGGTTGCCCAACTTTCCCCCAGCCGCTACGAAGAGAAAACCCAAGCGATCGCACAGCAACTGCTGGCTGATAGCCGCCCCGATCGCTCCTTTTTCAGCCAGATCCGCGATCAGATGCGTTGGGATGATAAATTGCTGGCCTGGGCCATGGATAACCCCCACCTGCGGGTCCAACTCTTTCACCTGATCGATTGCCTCCCCTCCCTCCGCAGCAAAGCCGAGATCGCTCGTCATCTCCAGGAATACCTCCTCGACTCAGCAGTTGAACTGCCTGGAGCCTTGAAAAACTTATTGAAATTCACCCAGCCCGACTCGATCCCCGGCCAACTTGCGGCCACCACCTTCAGCACCGCCGTTGAAACCCTAGCCCATCGCTACATTGCAGGCGAGACCCTCAAGCAAGTGATCAAAACGATCGAAGGCTTGCGCAAAGACAAAATGGCATTCACCCTCGATCTGTTGGGTGAGGCCGTGATCACCGAACTCGAAGCTCAATCCTATCTGGATCGCTATCTAGACATGATGGATCAGCTGGCGACAGCCGCTCAGAAGTGGTCCAGTGTGCCAACGATCGATCAAGCCGATGGCCAAACCTTACCCCGTGTCCAAGTCTCCGTCAAACTGACCGCGTTTTATTCGCAATTCGATCCCCTCGATCCAAGCGGTAGTGCAGCCCGTGTTGGTGAGCGGATCCGGATCTTGCTGCGCCGTGCTCAAGAGCTTGGAGTGGCGGTCCATTTCGATATGGAGCAATACAGTTACAAAGCGATCACCCTCTCGATCTTGAAAGATCTGTTAACTGAACCCGAATTTAGCACTCGCACCGACATCGGGATCACGTTACAGGCTTACCTCCGTGATAGCTGCACCGATCTGGAAGATCTGATCCGCTGGGCTAAGTTGCGGGGCCATCCGATCACTGTGCGATTGATCAAAGGAGCTTATTGGGATCAAGAGACGATCATTTCCGAACAAAAACACTGGCCTCAACCCGTTTACAACCATAAAGCGTCTACCGATGCCAACTTTGAACGGATGACCGAGTTGCTGCTGGAGAATCATACCCTCCTCTACGCTGCGATCGGTAGCCATAACGTTCGATCTCAAGCCCATGCGATCGCAGTTGCCGAAAGTCTAAACGTGCCCCGGCGGGCGTTCGAGTTACAAGTGCTGTACGGGATGGCCGATCGCCTAGCCAAAGCCTTAGTCCAAACGGGTCATCGAGTCCGGATCTACTGTCCCTACGGTGATCTGATCCCTGGCATGTCTTATCTGATCCGCCGCCTCCTAGAAAATACAGCGAACTCCTCATTCCTCCGCCAAAATCTAGAGGGTGTTGCCTCCGATCAGTTACTTTCCCCACCTCAATTTGCGGATCAGAGTGACGATCAGATTAAGCACACAGCCCCCCACCCCAATCTCTCCAATGGTCACAAACCTCTCGATCTAGATCACTCCCCGATTTTTCAAGCCATCCCCGATCGAGACTTTAGCAATCCGGATCAGCGACAACCCTTTTTCAACGCCCTGAAAACCGTTCGGCAGCAGTTAGGTCAGTCCTATTGGCCTCTGATCAATGGGGAGCGAATTGAAACGATCAAGACATTAGATTCTGTGAATCCGAGCCAACCCGGTGAACTCATTGGCGAAGTGGGTCTAGCTGATGTGACACTGGCTCAAAAAGCGATCGAAGCCGCCCAAGCTGCCTTTCCAGCCTGGAGAAAGACCCCTGCCTCGGAACGCTGTCAGATCATTCGACGGGTAGCCAATTTGATCGAGCAAAAGCGGGAAGAACTGGCAGCCTGGATGGTTCTGGAAGTTGGGAAACCCCTGCGGCATGTGGATGGAGAGATCTCAGAAGGGATCGACTTCCTCCAATTCTATGCGGATGAAATGGATCGGCTCAGCCACCCTCGTCATCGAGATGTTGCAGGTGAAATGAACTACTACCATTACCAACCCAAAGGGATCGCGGTGGTGATCTCGCCCTGGAATTTTTCAGCCTCGATCCCGATGGGAATGACCTGTGCTGCTTTGGTGGCGGGGAACTGTGCCATTCTCAAGCCTGCGGAACAATCCTCAGTGGTTGCCGCCAAGTTGTCCGAGATCTTAGTGGAAGCAGGGATCCCGCCAGGAGTCTTTCAGTTTCTGCCGGGGATCGGCGAAGAGATTGGCCCTTACTTGGTTAAACATCCTCATATTCATCTGATCGCTTTTACAGGATCCCAAACAGTAGGTTGCCAGATCTATGTTGAAGCCGCAAAAGTCCAGCCCGGTCAACGTCATATGAAGCGGGTGATCGCAGAAATGGGTGGCAAGAATGCGATCATGGTTGACGAAAGTGCTGATCTCGATCAGGCTATCAAAGGGGTTGTGACCTCAGCTTACGGATACAGTGGTCAGAAATGTTCTGCCTGTTCGCGGGTGATCGTGCTTGACTCGATCTACGACATCTTTCTACAGCGCTTGGTGGAAGCAACCCGATCCCTAAATGTTGGTCCAGCTGAGGATCCGGCAACATGGGTTGGCCCAGTGATCGATGCAGAAGCCAGGGATCGGATCCAGGGAACCATTGAGACAGCCAAAACTCATCATCAGGTTGCGATTGAAGTACCGACTCCAGAAACGGGCTACTTTGTTGGACCGATCGTGTTTAGCGATGTTGATCCCCAGAGTGACTTAGCCCAATGGGAAATCTTTGGACCTGTGCTGGCCGTGATCCGGGCTCAAACCTTTGACCAAGCTCTTCAAATTGCAAATGATACCGATTACGGGTTAACGGGAGGGATCTATTCTCGCACTCCCTCGCACATTGAGAGGGCAAAAGCTGAATTTGCTGTTGGCAACCTTTATATTAACCGTGATATCACTGGGGCCATCGTGGATCGCCAGCCCTTTGGAGGCTTCAAACTCTCAGGCATTGGATCGAAAACAGGTGGTCCCGACTATCTTCTTCAGTTCATGGAGCCTCGATCGGTGACTGAAAATATTCAACGACAAGGATTCGCCCCGATCGAAGGCGTAGAATAGGCTCACGGATCAGGTCAATTCATTCGATAGGTTTAGGCTAGCTGATCATGACTCGAATACGTTTGATCAGGTGCTGGGGATGCTGATTGAAGCGAGTGGGGGGCATGTGCGGTTTCTCGATCACAATATCAAGATAGCTTTGCTCGTCAGATCCCGCATCCTGTTTTATTTCTGCTGGATATACTCTACGCAGGTAAGATCTGGATTTTCTTGAATGACTGAAACTTCCAG
>CAZONZ010000195.1:0-7582 GCA_964581005.1 uncultured bacterium | reverse complement strand
CCCTGGGTGGCTCAAGCCTGTGATACCTATTTGCATCTGCTTCCCCACCTGCCCCCCCCTTACCTCCAGTAAACTCAACACAGTTAAACTCAACACAGTCTGCCCAATCGCCAGCAACTCCTCTGCCTCCCTTGGATCTCCCAGAAACTCCAATGGCTCCATCCCCCTCACTGGATCCCTCCCATCCTCCCCCTCCACCCCATCCATCAGCTCCAAAGGATCTAGCTTCCTCAACCCATCTACCCGTTCTGCCCCCCTCACGACCGACGGCCTCTACGCTCTCGACCCGGATCGACCGAGCGGCTACGTTGCTCCGATTTAGTCAGGACTATCTGCGATCCTGGCGGCAATCTCGGCTCACGATCGCGTTGCTGGGATCGACAACAGGGATAGTGATCGTCCTCGCCATCTGGAGCTTTGGACAAGGTTGGCCCGTGGGGGGGATCATTGGACTCAGTCTTGGTTTGGTTGGAATTGCTGCGATCAGTCGAGTTTGGATCCTGCAACCTGCGGCTCAGACACCACCACATCGAGGTTCCGCCACTAAACACTATCAACGAGGCTTAGGGCTCATCCGATCTGGCGATCTGGAACGAGCGATACAAGAATTTTCGGTTGCTTTGACCCTCGATCCGCAATTGGTGGATGCCCATATCCAGGTTGGGAATTTGCTGCTGCAACGGGGAGAACTGGAAAAAAGTATTCAGGAGCTTTCTTTGGCCCAACAGTTACAACCCAGCCGATCGGAAACGGAGGAGTTGTTGACTCAAGCCCGACTCAGTTACGCCAACCGTCTTGTGCAAAAAAGTCAGCCTAAAGCCGCCCTCACTCAACTGCAAGCGATTTCTCAACCGGGTGAATTGCCGGCCTCTCAACAAGCCGAGATCTGCCACACCATGGGTTGGGCCTTGATTGCTCAGAAGGACTGGGATCAAGCCCAAACTCACTTTCAACGGGCGATCCAATTCAACCTTCAGCTCCCTCGTGCCCATCTAGGATTAGGGATGACTTACTATCAACAAGGGGAGTTGGAAGCCTCGATCCCTGCCTGTCAAGCTGCGTTAGCTCACGATCCGACCCTGGCTGAAGCTCATTATCAGTTGGGATTGACGTTATTTCGACATGGAGATCTGCTTAAGGCGATTGAGTCCTATCAAGCTGCAATCCAACATACCGCTTTCCCTGTGGCCGATCTGTATGCTGATCTGGGTTTGGCATTAGTTGAACGGGGGGAGTTTGTCCAAGCTCAAGTGGCTTTGAAGAGTGCATTGGCTCAAGATGATCGCTTGGCTAAAGCCCATTATGGAGTGGGGAAGGTGATGGATGCGAGTGGCAATCCGCATGTTGCTGCTGAGAAATATCAGACGGCTTTGACTATAGATCCCAATTTTGCAGCCGCGCTCGCTGCCATTGGACTCACCTATTTAGCCCAGAAACAACGTGATGCAAGTGGGAAAAAATACATTAGCCCTCGTCAAGCCGAAGCAGCAACCGCTAAGTTTGAAGCGGCCCTTCGTAAAGATCCGAATGGTGCTGAAGGACATTTTGGGATGGGTGAGATCTATCGGATCCGGGGCAATCTGGCTCTAGCAACTCAAAGTTATCGCCAAGCCCTCAAAGCCAATGGGAGTTATGTAGCTGCCCATTACCGTTTAGGATCCATCTTTGCACGGCAAGGCCATTTAGAACTGGCGATCGAATCGTTTCGGACTGTGCTCAAACTCAATCCGATGTTTCCTGAAGCGAATACGATGCTCAACAAAGCTCTGGCCAAGCAAATGGAAGATGTGTCAACCGATCTAGCTCCGTGGTGATCATGATGGGATCAACATCACAACCCATTTCTCCAGTACTCCGATGGATCAGCTATGGGATCTATGGATTTTTATATCTGCCGATCCTATTGATTATGATCTATTCCTTCAATCAGGCGCGTTACGGTCTGGTGTGGCGTGGATTCACCTTTGATTGGTACATCCAACTGTTTCAAAACACGATCACCCTGCAAGCTACGATCAACACCTTGATCCTCGCCGTTATCAGTACCTTGATCAGCACGATCTTAGGAACGCTACTGGGATATGGCCTGCATCGCTACCGATTTCCTGGCAAACGGTTATTTCAAGGGATCATGTATTTACCTGTGATCATTCCTGATATTGTGATGGCGATCGCATTGTTATTGTTTTACAAATTTGTCCGTAACTACACAGGCTTATTCGAGCTCGGCATGGGCACCATGATCCTGGCTCACGTCACCTTTCAGATCTCATTTGTCGCGATCGTGGTGCGGAGCCGACTGCTAGCCCTTGATATCACGTTAGAAGAAGCCGCTCATGATCTGTATGCCAGTAGTTGGCAAACTTTGCGACATGTGACATTCCCCTTGATCGCCCCTGGAATTATCGCCGGAGCCCTGTTAGCCTTCACCCTCTCGATCGATGATTTTGTGATCTCCTTCTTCACCAGTGGCCCCACCAGTACGACCTTGCCGATTTTGATCTACAGCAGCGTCCGTCGAGGAGTTACCCCTGAGATCAATGCGTTGTCCACTCTGATTGTCCTGGTCACAATCATCACCGTAATCGGGATCAATGCCCTGGGGCGTTCACCGATCTCTCGCAACTCAACTCGTTAGTCGCAGGAAGGATTTTTTCCCAACCTGCACGACGTGATCGATCACACTCTCCGGGCTAGCAAAGCTCAGTTCAGGATCCTCAATCTTGTTGCCGTTCAGCCGCACTGCACCATTTTGGATCTGACGACGAGCATCCGAAGCGCTTTTACAGAGTCCTGTTTCGCGCAGGATGTAGGTCAATTTGGCGGGGAAGGTGAGCTGGGCGACGGAGTAAACCGGGATCGCTGCTGTTTCTGTGGTACTCCCCTGCAAGACCAAGGATTTAGCTGTTTGTTCTGCTTCAGCCGCTGCTGCCTCAGAGTGATAGTCAGCCACGATCGTTTTAGCTAACAGGATCTGACGTTGGCGTGGATTGTCCGGCAACTGATCTAACGGCAGGGTTGTCAGCAACTCAAAGTAGTGGGGAACGGCCAGATCTGGAACTTTCTCCAACTTCGAGTACATGGTCAGCGGATCTTCGGTCAACCCGACGTAATTGTTTTTGGACTTGGACATTTTCTGATAGCCGTCCAACCCCTCTAGCAAGGGCAACAGCATCCCAAACTGAGGCGACTGTCCCTTCCAGATCTGCAGATCCCGTCCGGTCAGCAAATTGAACTTTTGATCAGTGCCCCCCAACTCAATATCGGCGACTAAGGCCACCGAATCGTAGCCCTGCAGCAACGGATAGAGAAACTCATGCAGATAGACAGGCGTACCACTGCTATAGCGCTGAGAAAAATCTTCTTTCGCTAACATTTGCCCAACCGTCATTTGGGCCTGCAGCTCGATCAATTCCGTCAAACTTAGAGACGCCAGCCACTCACTGTTGTAACGAATTTCTAAGCGCCCTTCAGTCTCAAAGTCCAGGATCCGGCGGGCTTGATCGAGATAGGTTTTGGCATTAGCTTGGACTTCCTGAGCCGAAAGTCGGGGGCGTGCTTCCGATTGGCCGGTGGGATCACCAATTTGAGCCGTAAAGTCACCAATCAATAAAATGGCAACATGACCAGCATCCTGAAATTGGCGCAGTTTTCGGAGAGCAACTGTATGGCCCAAATGCAGATCAGGCCGAGTCGGATCGATCCCTAATTTGACACGCAGAGGGCGATCGGTGTGCTGGAGGCGATCGGTGAGGGTTGTGGCTCCACCAGGGAAGATCTCGACGACACCGCGTTGGGTGAGTTGGCTAACGAGATCGGAAGAATCAGGATTCAGCAGATTATTTGAGATCACAAGCAAGCTTCTAGAGACCCATCGCCTATAATAGGCCAAGGTTGTTGGGGTTTTCGTTGTTGGGGTTTTTGGTGTGGCATCGATTCGTCGGCATTCTTTGAGGACGCGGCAGACTTCCCCCTCACCTTTCAGCGGCGAACAGGGTCTGTCTTCCGATCGGCACACTTACGGCGATCCCGGTTCGTATGATTACGAGTCGGACTACGATCAGGCTTATGATCAGACCTATGATCGCAGCTATGGCTATC
The DNA here is from genome assembly GCA_964581005.1 of uncultured bacterium. GTDB lineage: Bacteria > Cyanobacteriota > Cyanobacteriia > Thermostichales > Thermostichaceae > CAZONZ01. Next base: position 3,481 of record CAZONZ010000195.1, on the reverse strand, counting down.
CGGGAACTGAACCCTGGGTTCCTCGCTCGCCATTTCGGCCTATTCGTTCAACGTTTGGGTTGATCGGCAATCTCTTGATGGGAACTCTGCTGCTGGGATCAACGGCAACAGCGGGAGCGTTGGTCGGCTTAGCCATTAGCTTTCGAGATCTACCCGATGTTTATCAATTACGCCATTACGAGCCTGTAGCAACGACCCACATTGTGGATATCCGAGGGGAACCGATCGCCAGCCTGCACGGGGAAGCCAATCGAGAAGTGATCACGCTGAATGAAGTCTCCCCAGACATGAAAAAGTCGTTGTTGGCAATCGAGGATAGTCACTTTTACGAGCACCAAGGGATCAACCCAGTCCGGATTGGGCGGGCGATCATGGGGAGTTTTGAGGGGGGGCTTGGTTCTGCAGGGGGTGGATCGACGCTCACCATGCAGCTGGTCAAGAATTTGTTTTTACGGCCCGATCGAACCCTCAGCCGGAAAGCAGCAGAAGCGGTGTTGGCGGTCCGGATCGAACAAGTCTTCAGCAAAGACGAGATTTTTGAGCTGTATCTGAATCAGGTCTACTGGGGCCATAATCTTTACGGGATCGAAACGGCGGCCAAGAGCTACTTCAATACCACAGCTGCCGATCTCGATCTGGCTCAGTCCTCTATGTTGGCCGGGATCTTGCCAGCTCCGGAACGCTACAGCCCTTTTCGGAGTGAGGAGGCCGCTAAGCAACGGCAACGGCTTGTGTTAATGCGATTGGCTGAGCTGGAGTGGATCACCGAGGACGAAGCACGAGCAGCTTACGATCAGCCTCTCTCCTACGGATCGGTTACCTCCTTTCAGACGGATATACCCCCCGTTGCGGATGCGATCGAGGCGGAGTTGCGGCAGCGTTACGGCGAAGAAGCCTTGCTCCAGGGCGGACTCCGAGTGCAAGCTAGTCTCGATCTCCGGATGCAACGGATCGCTGAACAGGTGGTTCAAGAAGGCTGGGCTGAAGTTCAAGCGTGGGGGCGTAATGCGGATCAAATGGCATTGGCTGCTGTTGATCCTCGCACCGGATTAGTCAAAGCTCTCGTGGGTGGAGTCAATGCTGAACGTGGCCAATTCAACCGAGCTACTCAGGCCCTGCGTCAGACTGGATCAACCTTCAAACCTTTTGTCTATTACGCAGCCCTAGCCACCGGACGCTACAACGCATTCACCACCCTGCTCGATACCCCTGTTACCTATCCCGGCTACCCCAGAGGTTATAGTCCCCGCAACTACGATGGATCCTTCTACGGAGCCATGCCGCTGAGTCGAGCCCTGCAACTCTCCCGCAATGTCCCAACCGTTAAGCTCTCCAATGAAGTCGGGATCGAAAATGTGATCGAGATCGCCCACGAAATGGGATTAGAAGGGGAACTCTATCCCAACCTCTCAACCGCGTTGGGATCGGGAGGCAGCAGTCCGTTAGAAATGGCAGCTGCGTATGCCATGTTTGCCAATGGCGGCTTTGGGATTGAAGCAAGTCTCCTAGCCCAGGTGGTGGATCGCAATGGTCAGATTCTGCATCAAGTAAACCCCAACCCACCACGAGTCCTGGATCCGTGGGCTGCTGCCACCATGAATGAGATCTTGCAGGGGGTGATCACAGCGGGCACTGGAACTCGCGCTCGACTGGACGATGGTCGTCCTGCAGCGGGCAAAACCGGAACGACGTCTGATTTCCGTGATGCCTGGTTTGTGGGCTATGTTCCCCAGCTATCTGCAGCGGTCTGGATCGGAAATGATGATAACTCTCCAATGGCTTACGGGACTGCAGGTGGAGGATACGTTGCACCCACCTGGAAGCGGTTCATGACTCGTGCCTTGGAAGGAGTTCCTCATGAAACCTTCCCCAGCCCCAGTGAATTTCAGCCCCCAGCCCCTTGATGATCTGGCTGAGCGCGTTCTTTGGTGCTTTATCTCTTGACCATTGAATGCTCTTCCCCTATCTAGATGTAGATGTTGTTGAACGTGTTGCTAGCGAGGCCCAACTATGATCTCTTCCCCTCTCCTCACCCAAGAGCTCTCCAGCTTGACCTATACCTTTGCCCCCGATCAATTTGAGGCCAGTTGGGCTGATCCACTCTCGATCTTGCTGGGGTTAGGACGGGCTGCTGGGGCTGACTTGGTCGAGTTTTTCCTGGAGCGGGTGAACTATATTAGCTGTTTGGCTGAAGATGACACGATCACCAGCATTTCGCCGCGTTTGTCACGGGGAGCCGGGGTGCGAGTCTTCCGAGGTCAGTCAGATTGCTACGTTTCCACCACTGATGTTTCCTTTAATGGGTTGAAAGCGGCCCTGGAGAAAGGGTTATCGATCATGGGGTTATTGATCCCAGCTCCAACCGCTCAAGTCCCAGCCATTAATCTGGAGCCCTTGCGGGATTATGCCACTCTGCGGGGTAAGGATCACTGGCTGCCCCTCTGCAGTTCGATGCAGGAAATGGGGGATCTGTTGCTGGGGATGACGGATCAGTTGCAGCGGCAGGCGGATCATATTCAGTCGCGTCGAGCTACCTATTTCCGGGATTGGCAGGAGATCTTGGTTGCTGCCAGCGATGGAACTTTTGCGCGTGATATTCGGTTGACCCAATCGGTAGCCGGGAATGTGCTGTGTGCTGACGGATCCCATCGGGCTTCGATCAGTCAGCGGCAAGGGGATACTAGTGATCCGGGTTTCCTGCGGGCTTGGGATTACACCACGATGGCGGCGGATCTGTCGGAAGCTGCCGGGAAAATGCTGTATGCCGATTATGTCGAGTCAGGCACCTATCCGATCGTGATGGCGAATCGGTTTGGCGGGGTGATCTTTCATGAAGCTTGCGGTCATTTGTTAGAGACCACTCAGATCGAACGCAAGACAACACCGTTTGCCGATAAGAAGGGGCAGCCGATCGCTCATGAAAGTCTGACGGCTTGGGATGAAGGGATCTCTGAGCAGGCGTTTGGCACGATTGAGATGGATGACGAAGGGATGCCTGTGCAGCGGACCTTGCTGATCGAAGAAGGCGTCTTGAAAAATTTCTTAGCAGATCGAGCCGGATCGATGCGGACGGGTCACCCTCGGACAGGCAGCGGGCGGCGACAGAATTATGCCTTCTCAGCTGCAAGCCGGATGCGGAATACCTACATTGCTCCCGGACCCTACGCCTTGGACGATCTGTTTGCTTCTGTGGAACGCGGCATCTATTGCAAGCGGATGGGAGGAGGCAGCGTCAACGGGATCGGCCAGTTCAATTTCTCCGTTGAAGAAGCGTATTTGATTGAAAAGGGCCAACTCACCAAACCTGTGAAAGGGGCAACCCTGATCGGCGATGCTCAGGAGATCATGAGTAAAATCTCGATGTGCTCGACCGATCTGGGCTTAGCGGCTGGATTTTGTGGATCGGTGAGTGGCAGCATTTACGTGACGGTGGGCCAACCTCACCTAAAAGTGGACTCGATCACGGTGGGTGGACGCTAGA
>CAZONZ010000194.1:0-7622 GCA_964581005.1 uncultured bacterium | reverse complement strand
AGCATGATGCCGTTCAGACAGATCCTGCAAAGGTAGCAAGGGTGGACTACCGTTAGCCATCCGTTTTTAGCCATCCGTTTATTGTATTCCTCATCATCGACACACTATCGACACACTGATCTCAGTGAGCTCCTTAGCGAGCCGCTTCTGATCCCAGAACCCTTGTAACACAAGATAGCCAAAGACTAGAATTGCAAAGCCCTCTTGTCAACATCTCCCCATGCGATCGGTCCAAAGCCCAATTCCCAACCTCGATCAGGCTATCAAGCAATCCCCTTTTGTCTCAACTCAATCTCCCTCGATTTCGATCCTGCATCTCGGATGTGAGAAAAATCGGGTTGATACTGAGCATATGATCGGGCTGCTGGCGACGGCTGGCTTCCAGGTTGACGCTGATGACGAAGCGGCAGACTATGTAATCGTGAATACCTGTAGCTTTATTGAAGATGCTCGGCGGGAATCCGTGCGGACGCTGGTGGATCTGGCCGAACAAGGTAAAAAGATCGTGATCTCTGGCTGCATGGCCCAACACTTTCAGCAGGAGTTATTGGACGAGATCCCTGAAGCCGTGGCACTGGTTGGGACTGGGGATTATCACCAGATTGTTGAAGTGATTCGGCGGGTGGAACGGGGAGAACGGGTGAATGCTGTGACGTCGGATCTGACGTACATTGCGGATGAAACAGTGCCTCGGTATCGGACGACTCATGCTCCTGTTGCTTACCTGCGAATCGCGGAGGGTTGTGACTACCGCTGTTCCTTTTGTATCATCCCTCATCTACGGGGAAATCAACGATCTCGATCGATTGAATCAATCCTGGCTGAAGCTGATCAACTGGCAGATGAGGGCGTGCAGGAACTGATCTTAATTTCTCAGATCAGCACGAATTATGGACTGGATCGCTATGGAGAGCCCAAACTGACCGAATTGATCCAAGCGTTAGCCGAAGTCCCCATCCCCTGGATCCGGATGCTCTATGCGTATCCGACAGGCTTGACCCCCAAGGTCTTGAATGCGATCGAATCCAGCCCCAATATGTTGCCCTATTTCGATCTGCCACTCCAACACAGTCATCCAGAGATCTTGCGAGCCATGAACCGACCCTGGCAGGGGCAAGTCAACGATCGGATCATCGCTCGACTCCGTGAACTGATCCCGCAGGCTGTTTTGCGGACGACCTTGATCGTTGGCTTCCCAGGTGAAACAGAGGATCATTTTCACCATCTACTCGACTTTGTCCAACGCCACCAATTTGATCATGTTGGGGTCTTCACGTTCTCACCGGAAGAAGGCACTGCTGCCTTTGATCTGACGGATTCGGTTGCACCTGAGTTGAAACAAGAACGGCGGGAACGGTTGATGACCCTGCAACAGAGCATTTCCTTCCGGCGGAACCGAGCCGAGATCGGTAAGATCGTTCCGGTCCTGCTAGAACAAGAGCATCCTGAAACAGGTGAGTTTATCGGTCGATCTCCCCGCTTTGCACCTGATGTTGATGGACTCATCTATGTACGTGGATCCGGATCGCTGAATAGCCTTGTCCCGGTTCAGATCACTCAGGCGGAACCGTATGATCTATTGGGTCAGATCGTGGATGAACTCCCAGCAGGGTTCAATTGGCAGGGGCGTTCTCTCTCTGAGTTCCAGTCTTGTTCTGAATGATCCTGGCTTGTCGAGTTAGACGCTTGATCCTCCGAGTCCAGCCTTGTGAATGATTAGCTGTGAAAGCTGGGTCGTTTTCCCTAAATCTCTGCTCTGAGTCAAGCAGATCGAGCTTCGTCTAACGCTGAAGATCCATGTTTATCAAGATCTGTTTTCCTCATCTAGAGATCGGTCACTCCGGCTCTTAGTCTGAGTTAGTTTTTTGGGCATTTAGTGGTCTTTTGGCCTATTGTGCTGCAGCAGACACTTCGGTGACTGCGATCCTTGCTATAATTTGTTTCATCTTGGCCTGCTGCTAAGAGCTGATTTGTAAACTAAACCTTAAGCTGACGGAGGCGGGCGAGTTGATGAGTCATCAAGCAAATGAATGACCCATCCATCATTGCCTCACTAGTCTCCGAGTACAACTCGTAGTCTTTACTCAAACGACGGTACCGATTCAGCCAACCCAAGCTCCGTTCCACTACCCATTGATCTAGCAAACAGTAGACTCTTTTAGCCGACGGTGTTCCAGGGATTTGAAGGTTAGACGATGTGCTGCTTTCTAGTCCACAATCTGACCATCACTAAAATGAACGATCCGCTCGGCTTGATTGGCAATATCGTGATCGTGGGTGACCATCACGATCGTCATCCCTTGCTGGTGCAGATCCGCAAAAATGGCCATCACATCGTCACTTGTTTTGCTGTCTAGTGCGCCTGTAGGTTCATCGGCAAGTAGGAGAGTGGGGCGATTCACGATCGATCGGGCAATAGCGACCCGTTGTTGCTGCCCGCCGGAAAGTTGGCTGGGGCGTTGGTGGAGTTTGTTGCCTAACCCGACCTGATCGAGAGCAACTGCCGCGCGTTGTTTTTGCTCGGATTCTCGGATTCCGGTATAGGCCATCGGCAACATGACATTTTCGATCGCGGTTAGAGCTGGGAGCAGATGGAATTGTTGGAACACAAACCCGATCTTGCGGTTGCGAAGTTTAGCGAGTTGAGCATCCGAGAGTCGAGGAGCTTCAACCCCATCCAACCAGTAGCGGCCAGAGGTGGGTCGATCCAAACAACCAATGACATTCATGGTGGTGGATTTTCCCGATCCAGATGGCCCCATGATCGCGCAGTATTCTCCCCGCTCAATCGTGAGATCAATCTCATGCAAGGCTTGGAAGGTTGTCTCCGGCAGTTTGTAGATCTTAGAGACTTTTTCCAGAATGATCGCTGGAGCTGCTTGAGATCCTTTCGTTGCGTCAGAGTCAACCGTTGATCGAACCGCTTTAAGGGTAGTGGGTGGATCCTCTAGGAGAACTGGCGAGGGGTTGTGACCGTTTCGATCTGGATGGGATGGCATAGGGAGACTCGCTAAGGTGTTGCTAGGGCGTTGAACAGGTTGGAGATCGAGGAGTGGATTGAAGGGTGAATTCTAGATAGCCCTGGGGATCGATTAAACTCGCAAGGCTTCGATCGGATCGAGCTGAGCAGCTTTTCGAGCCGGGAAAATTCCGAAAACGAGTCCGATCCCGGTCGTGAGGGTAAATGACACGATCACCGCAACGGGATCAATCGTCGTAGCTAACGGAGTTGCAACCTGAACCAGGACCAGAAGCCCACTGCTAAAAACGATCCCTAACAGTCCTCCAGTGACTGCCATCAGGATTGCTTCTGTGGCAAACTGCTGCAGGATCGCTTGACTATCAGCTCCAATGGCTTTGCGGACTCCGATCTCATGGGTTCGTTCGGCCACTGAGATCAGCATCACATTCATGATCCCAACACCACCCACAAAAAGGGACAAAGCTGCCGTTCCTGTCAGCAAGACTTTCAGCAACCCTAGGATCGTTTCAGCACCATCCAACAATTGTTTTTGGTTGCGAATGATAAAGTCATCTTCGCCCTGAAGTTCATGTCGTTGGCGCAGTAAATTACGGATCTGGAACTCTGCAGCAGACAGATCGGCGACGGATGTTGCTGAGATGAAGATCGCGGTTAACTCAGTCCCATAGGGTGAGGTTCGGCCAATGAACTGATTTGCAACAACGTTGGCTGGGAGAAAAACACCTGCATCACTATTGCCAAAGACAGTTGGTTTAGATTCTAAAGTTCCGATCACTTCAAACGGGAGATTGTTTAACAATACGGTTTTTCCAACAGCATTATCTTTGTCCGTGCCAAATAACTGCTCAGTTGCTTCACTGCCTAGCACAACGACCGATCGTTGCTCATCAAGATCTGTCTCGGATAAAAACCGACCTCGATCGATATCTAGATTGAGCGTGTCTTGATATCCCGGCCAGGTTCCAGTGACTTCGTAGCGACGATCGACTCCACCCCGAACGGCACGGGCGTCTGAGCTAATGGTTGGAACAGCTGTTTCAACTGCAGGAACTTCAGTCGCAATGGCTTCTAGATCCTCGATTGTGAGAGGCCGAACAGTGCTGGAATCGGCAAGTCCTAAGCTGGTGGAAAAGACGATCAATAAATTGGTCCCTAGAGATCGGAATTGATCAACCGCCATCTCTTGGGCCGCATTGCCAAAACCTGCGATCGAAACCACAGCTGCATTCCCGATCAAGATCCCCAACATGGTTAAACTCGTCCGCAGCTTATGTCGCTTCACCATTGTCCAAGCCATGCGAGCGGATGTCATGAGACTCATCGATCTCTCCTTCTGAGCTAATTCCAATTTCGTCTTTATTCCGCTGTGTCAGCTGCCTGTGGGTTAGCCGCTTCAGCTTCGGTCATCAATCGCTCTAAGGATGCACCTGGGGGAAGTGAAGTAAAGATCCGATCGTTTGATTCCAGACCTTCCATGATCTGCGTCAATCCTGCCTGACTAATCCCAGTCTCAATCAATTGATAAACAGGTTTCTGCTGATCGGGATCCCAGAGGATCACCCCGGTTTGATTGTCTTGATAAACAACCGAGACAGAGGGCACAGTCAGGGCTTCAGGCAACTCTTCCCCAACGAAATCAACCGAAACATTCATTCCTGTTCGCAAGATCCCCGTACCGTCTTCTGGGATCTGTTCTCCAATCGGTGTGATGATCACTCGGAAGATGGTGACCTCTCGAACAACCACCGTGGAAGGCGCGATCCGTTTCACCTGTCCCTGAATGACCTCATCGGGGAACGCCACAGGCCGGATCTCCACTGTCTGACCGACTTCGACATTCCTGATCTGGGTTTCCGGTACATCGGCTCGAACTTCGATCCCTTCGGCTAAGGACAGGATCGAGCTAGAAGAAGCTGCAGTAGCTTCTGAAGCTGTGGTGGTTGGAGTGACAAAGGCTCCTAGATCAGCAAAGCGTTGCAACACGATCCCGCCAAATGGAGCCCGTACTTCGGTATCCGCGATCCGGGAGAGTTGCTCTTGCAGTTGGGCCTGAGCTTGCCGGATCTGGGCCTGGGTTTGTTGAATGTCTTCGCTACGAGTGCCCGCTTGGAGGCGTTCGAGTTCCTTTTGAGCAGCGTCTCGATCCGCTTCAGCCTGTCTCAGCGTGGTGAGGCGGGTATCGATCTCATTTTGAGAAATCACCCCTTCCAATCGAAGGGTCTGGAATCGTTCCACCTCGCGCTGAGCTTGATCCACCTGGGCTTGGGCAGCTTCAACTCTGGCTGCCGCTGCTGCAATGGTTTCAGATCGTTCGCCAGCCTGTTGTTCCAGCAATTGGGCTTCCAGCTCAGCGATCCGGGCCTCTGCCTGCAAACGGCCTGCGTCGAGATCACCGTAGTCCATCCGGGCTAGCAACTGCCCAGCTTGGACAACATCGCCTTGCTCAACATAAAGCTCTAGCAATCGGCCTGACTCACGCGGGCTCACGTTGACCTGCCGGATCGGTTGCACTTGACCACTGACGCGCAGCCGTTGAGTTAGATCGGACAGGCTAACTGGAACCGTCAAATCCAAAAGCTTCTCACTCGACTGCCGTTGTAAAAACCGTTGGACCCCGACCCCGGCACCTCCCAGAGCCACCAGGATCACAGCCACGATCGCTATCCGCAGAGGCCAACGCCAACGATGGGGTTGCTGATCAAAGTCCCAACTCTCCGTCGAGTAGGTTAAGCGTGTTTCCTCAGCCTTCGACTTCACCTTGGTTGATGTCACCTGGGTTTCGGTATCCAGAGCCACAGATCAAGCCTTCTGATACACTTCTTAATATTATATTAAGGGCTGGATCGGCTCTCGTAAACAGGCTTTTGGGCAAGAATGAGGGCGGCGATAGTGACTGCAGAGGATCGGGTTGCAGCACTATCGAACCCATTTGGATATTATGCTCAGATCACGCTCAAGGTGGCTTCGCTTATCGGACGCGGAAAAACGTTTGATCGGGGGCTGATGTGCCATTCCAGCTCAATCCCAGGTTAGAGAAGATCTCTCCACAATCCCCATCCTCAGGTTCCGACATGCAACCCAGCGCAGTCTGTGGCTGATTCATACTCAGATCATTCTCGGCAACCAGAGCTGCGAGGTCTGCCACGATGGTGTTTTGAGTGGGATCAAAATCAGAGAAAACCACCAGAGGAGCATTGCGATGGCTACAGCTGCTGGGTTGCTGTTGATTGGCTTCAGCTTCACAGCCTGTACTGCCCAAATGGATCAAAAAGCCATCGGTAGCAGAATGTCCCTCATGAGCGTGTGAAGCATGAGCACTATGAGTTCCATCAGCCTTAGGATCGTTGTGTCCAGCATGATCTGCTTCAGTCTGGGTATACGTCGGATCCATTGACATCTGCATGGCCATGGGGGTCTCTAGATCGATGCGAAGAAATTTGTAGCCTCCTTGCCAATTCCACCAGAGCGACGTCAAATTCAACGGTGAAGCGGCCAGGGTCACATCTTCATGGTTGAGTTCAAAGGGGATCCCCAGAGTAAATTGGATCCCTTGGTACTCCCCCGCCGGAACAGTCCCCACAACCTGATCACGCAGATCAACGGTTCCATTGGCACAAGGACCTGATTTGTCTTCAAAATCTAGCAACGCAACCGTTTGATATTGCCACTTACCATCTTGCTCCAACTCCACGGGAATAGCCTGACCTTGGGCCTCGATCAAAGCCACCTCGGATACGTAGAAGCGGAAGTCTGTAGGGGTAACCTCTGTGCCTGCTCGTCCCAGATCAGCGTAGGATTGGCCACAGGCAAAAGGTTGATCGGCCACCATAGCCTCGAACTGGATGGACACCTGTTGAGGGGTCGCGGCTAGAGCGTGATCCAGAAGGACAAGACTCAGACTAGGCGTGAGCGTGAGGGTGGCTAGGGCAATCGATCGAGAAAGCGTTCGTTGGAAGCAGATCATAAGTTCTCAAGGAGGGTTGCCAAACAAAAGTCGAAAACAATACGTTTTGTAACAAGCTTGGCTAGCCTCAGTGCAAAAAGTCAAAAGACAGGCTGTCGAAGTCGATGCAGAACCTGATCGAGCAATGCTTCCGGAGGGGTTGAGGTTGGATCGGGGGATTTCTAAAGATTAAGAAGAATACTCTAACTCCACCTGTTCTTCCAAAACTTGTTCGGTGCCTGCAAAGTCATTATCTGGAGTGAGGAACAGCAGACAGTGACACTCCTTGCGCTCTCGCATCGGTACACAAGGACAATTCCAGTAGCCTGCCTTCACCTCAGCCTCTTTGTCCTCGTAATAGCGGCAGGGACATAATGGTGCGCCCAATTGCTCTTTGTGAACCGCTAACCCTTCGATGACAGCCGTCGTGATCGAGGGATCTGCACAGAAGAAAGTATCCGAGCGCTGTGCATAGGTTTCGGCAAAGCGGCGCATGATGTCAAAGGTTTTCTGGGAAGCTTTCTTGTGACCGCGACTGTCCATGTTGTTCTAACAAAGTGAGCTGTACTGCCCTCAGTCTAGATCACATTTGCTCGATCTACGGGCCGACCTCCCTACAACGTTAGCGCAGGTGTCCCCATCCTCAGCTTGCGGGGTGGGGCGGGATAGCGCGGCCATGGAGCGCAGCGGAGTTGC
>CAZONZ010000193.1:0-7629 GCA_964581005.1 uncultured bacterium | reverse complement strand
TAGGATTCTTAGCCAGTTTGCTTGCAGGACTTGCAACCGCTGTAGGAGCATTACCCATTCTATTGATCCGCAAGATCACCGATCGCATTCAAGGGATCCTCTTGGGATTAGGAGGAGGTGTGATGTTGGCAGCAACCTCATTTTCATTGATCATTCCTGGAACAAATGCAGCCGTCGATCAAGGCTATACCACGTTTGCAGCTGCTTCGATCATGGTTGCAGGGATGACGATCGGAGCAGTGTTTTTAGAACTCGTCCATCGATTCTTGCCCCATGAACATTTTTTCAAGGGAAAAGAAAGCGATCACCAGAGTCAATTAGCCCGGATCTGGTTATTCATTTTTGCCATTACTCTACACAATTTTCCAGAAGGATTAGCTGTTGGGGTTGGCTTTGGATCAGGAAATATATCCGATGGATTAACCCTTGCAACAGGGATCGGATTACAGAATATGCCGGAGGGGCTAGTGGTTGCAGTCGCACTGCTCAGTCAGGGTTATTCGATGGCTTATTCTCTTGGAGTTTCACTATTAACAGGGTTGGTGGAACCCATTGGGGGACTGATCGGAATCTCGGTGGTTGTGATCGCTCAATTCTTGCTGCCGTGGGGGATGGCCTTTGCGGCTGGGGCCATGTTGTTTGTGATCAGTGATGAGATTATCCCGGAATCCCACCGCCAGGGTCTAGAGCGAGAAGGCACGTTTGGCGTCATGGCTGGATTCATGATCATGATGCTCCTGGATATTTCGTTTGGCTAAGGGACTTGGTCGGAGGGGCAACGGACGTAACAAGCGTGATTTTCGATCCAGAGGTTCTTGGGGTCACGAGAGATCGCAGCGTATGGTACGATTTTCAGCAGACCAAGCTTCTAAAGATCATTCAAACTAAGGTAGCAGGATTCCATGGGCTGATGATCCTGGTTGTTGCAAAAATGAACCAAGAATGAATGTAGATCGGATCGTTGCTAATGTTGCCTTTGGCCTGCCAGAAACCTTGCAGGTGAGTACTGCCTTACTGTTAGCGCTTGTTTTTTTCCTTGCGTTTCTTCTGTTAACTGGAATCTCGTATCTCCAAATTCCAAAGATCCTCCAATCGCTTCCCCGTTTCTTTGCTTCAGCCGAAGCCCAAAAAATTTACCACACAGTGATCGAACCTGACCTAAGCTGGCTAAGTTGGGTTGTGATTATCACTATTGTTGATTTAGTCATTCTTGCGATCCCTAAGCCAGGTTGGGTTGAACTATTTGAGATCCCTTTAGGACTCCTGGTAGCCATTAACATCAGCTTACTCGGATCCAAGATCTTTCAGCAATTATATGATCAATACTTGTTAGGCATTGCCCTTGATGATCGAATCAAAATCAACAGTGATTTCTTGATCATTGCAAAATTTTTATCTAATGCAGTGATTGTTCTAATTGTCATTTTCTTGTTTGCTCAAACTCACCAAATCAATTTGATCGGCTTGGTCGCTAGCTTGGGGGTTGGGGGGGTGGCGATTGCCTTTGCCTCTCAAAAGATCCTTGAGCAAGCCCTTTGGAGTTTTGTTCTCTTTGTTGATCGTCCCTTCAACGTCGATGATTACATTCACTTACCTGATGGCACCTTAGGTCGTGTGGAATCAATTGGGTGGCGCTCCACGAAGATCAGGCAATCGGGTAAAAATACATTGGTGATTGTCCCGAATAGCAATCTGGCTCAGGTAGCGATCGAAAATTTGACTCGTGCTCGCCGAGTGATCTTGATTGTCAATTTAACCTTCTTGACGCAGATTTCCGATGAAGAACGATCTCTGATCCATCAGCTAATTCTTGACAGTACAAATAATATTGTTGGGATCGAACATGAGTTGACCCAAGTGACATTCCAAGATCTAGCTGCTAGTGATGTCGCTCTCTCTTCCAATCGAGTTCGAGCTCAAGCTGTCTTCTTCATTCTGGGTGCTGCCGAAACCTCAATGGAACTCCGGAGGAATTTGCTAGAGATCGCACGCGAAAATATCCTCCATCGATTATATGAGTATGGTCTGGCTTTCGAGTTTGAAGAGCAAATGATCGATATTTCCCAACCGATGAATATGTAAACACAAGGATCTCCCCTAGCAACAGAGCTTAGCTTTATGGAACTTGATCAAGATACTCAGCGGTTTATTGTAGAGTTAGCCCTAAGGCTAGGTTTATTTTTGCTTGGATCTACGGTGTCCCCTTTTGTAGGCAGGATGCTACCGAATTTGATCAAAGTTATTCTTGTGTTCATGCAACCCTATCTACAGTATGACACCCAAACTATTTATGATAAATCCATCAAACCCTTTGATCGATCCCTGGTATTTCTTGGTACTCTACTATTTGTTTCGCTCTGTTTAAGCCTATTGATCAAGTATCAGGAACTATATACATTTCTGGGATTTTTTGTTTATTTGACTCTCTCACTCAGCATTGTATGGCTAACCTCAAGGATTACTCAGAGAGTGATTCGCCAGATCATTATTAACTTTGTGCAGCGAGTGGGCGGAGAGGTTAATGAAGTTGTTCTAGTATTTGAGACCATTACTAATATTGTGATCGTTCTACTTGCTATTGTGATCTTTGCGGGAGGTCTACGGCTTAATTTGCTTGCACTGACTGCGAGCCTTGGCATTAGCGGGGTAGCGATTGCTTTTGCTGGTCAGCAAGCTTTGGGACGTTTGATCGGAACATTGGAATTATATCTCGATCGACCTTATGTGCCTGGGGAGTATATCCGAGTTACCTTTAATCAATTCAAGGAAGACGTTTATGGTCGAGTCGAGTCGATCGGCCTGCGTTCAACGAAGATCCGAACGGTTGCGAAGAATACGCTGATCATTGTCCCCAACTCGATCATGGCGGGTATGCACGTCGAGAATATCTCACGAGGGAAAAAGGTCATGGCCATGCTTTCCTTGACGTTTACTCGTCGGCTCAAAGAAGGGGAAAAATCATTGGTCAGGCAAGTCATCGAGGATACCTGTAGAGCGTATTGGGGGATCGAAAAGTCAAACACTCGTATTGAGTTCACTCAACCAGAGGGGAAGGCTGCAACCCAGGCTCGACTGAGCTTCTTTGTGACGGGATCCAGTGAAAACTCGCTTAATTTGCGTAAACGCCTCTTGGAAATGGCAAATCTTGAGATCGCTAGCAAGCTCTTGGATTATAATCTTGAATTTACAACTCCTGAGCCTTTGGTTTACATTGATTCTCCGATATCGATCTAACTGAGTGTTGGTTAAATCTTGTTTGAATTGATTTAGCGTCGAGCAGATCAGGTTAAGATTGATCCGTGCTTGCTGTAAGGTTCGAGACCCTAGAAAGAAGAACTGGAGTCCACAAGATGCCCCCCCAACCCAACCCTCAACCCTCAACCCGCTCTTCCCCTGAGCCGTCGGAGTCCTCTCAAACCACCGAGAACGAATTGAAGGAATCCTGGGAACCTGATCCAGTCACTCAAGCCCTGCAAGAACAGGTTCTAACCTTTAAGGTCAAGATCGATCGGCTGAATCATGAGCTTAGCCAGTTACGGGGCTGGGTCCAAACCCTGGTTAGCGGTATGGTGATCGCTGTTTTATTTGCCATTGGGATTTCAACCTGGTCATTCTTGCGGTTTATCGCCCTAGAGCAGATTAATCGGATCGAAGCAGAGAAGGCGTCTACCAGCCGCTTAGAATTATCCGAGGACATCGCCCAACTTGAAGAAAACTTCCAGCAACTTAATCAACAACTGTCTGCTCAATCTGAAAATGTTTCGGAGCAACTAGCAGCCGATGATCAGCAATTACAACGCCTCCGAGATCGTCTCACGATCTTAGAATTGCAAAACCAACTGCGAGACTCCTCTGAATCCGAACCTCGAACCGATCAAAAACCTGATCCAACTTCCTCGGATCGAAGTTTGGAAAACGAACCAACTGATCAGGATCTGGAAAACGAACCAACCCCTTCACCAACCTTATCCCCTGCAGCTGAAGCAGGATCGTAGCTAAGAGCTTGTCTAGATCCGAAGTCTGTTTCCGAATCCTGTTTCCTAATCATGGAACTCTGTTAGATCTAACTCCAAGAGTCGCTTTGACGCAATTTGCCCTTCAGAAGGATATCCATAGGCATTATTAATATAGGTTGTGCCTTCGAGGGTTCGGCATCGATTATTGATATGGGAATGACCGTAGATATGGATCTGAGGCTTCAGCTGACGGAGCTGGGTTTCCAATCGTTGAGATCCTAAAACGGGGGAGAGAAGATAGCGATCTGGCTGAATGTGGCTGGGTAATATGTCTAAGCGAGGCATGAAGTGAGAAAAGGAAATCACAAACTTATTGTTTAGATCTAGTCTGGCTACATTCATATTCAAAAAATGTGAGGTAACCCGGTAGACGAGATCGGGACAGGATGCCAGAGATTGCTCATCATCTCTAAACTGCCACTGACAGGCATGGAAATCAACCCAACGAGCTTGCAGATCCTCATGAGGCTGACCAAAACTGTAATCGTACCAACTAAAGAGGGGAACGATCGTTAACTGTTCAAAGCTGTAAGGCTCAGTCAAAATTTCGAGGTATTGACAAAGGGCGAGGATCTGGCCAAATTTATCCCATGAATGCATGAGTTCTTCCGATCGGATCCAGAGATCATGGTTTCCAGGGACATAGAAAACATGTCGGAATTTTGCTTTAAATTGTTGAAGGGACCAAATCAGTAACTTGAGGTTTGCGCTAATATCGCCAGCAATAATAATAACATCACTTTGATAGTCGCTGTCGGAGAGATCCGAGATCCATTCTCGATTCGTCTTGTAGTCTGTATGCAAATCGGAAACCGCAAATAAACGCATATGGGCAGCTAGATCCTCCGTTATGGAACATGCTCACCCTAGCACAGAGGTCTCTGTTTGGGCTTTGAATTAATCGACAGATGATCTTTAAATTTGGCAAGGAAGACGAATCTGGGATACGATGACTAATCAATTTTTGCTACCCAACTGCTATGTCAATCAAATTCTCCCCCATCATCTTTGGCTCCTGTGCTGCTGCGGCGTTGTCCTGTGGACTCCTGTTTGCTGATCGGTCTCTGTCTGCTTCATCTGACGGCTCGCTACCTGGGACAGGCGTTGAGGTGACCTCAGCGTATACCCTTTTGGGTGAGCGGTTCCAGATGGAAGTTGTCAGCATGGGTTTGGAGCAGATGGGCTATGAGGTTGACATTCGAGAGCTAGACATTGCAGTTATGTTTTCCGGTCTTGCCAGTGGAGAGGTGGACTTTATCTCTAATTATTGGGAAAACCTCCAGTCGGTGTTCTACGAAAAGGGAGGCGGGGAGAGCACCATGACGGTTTTGGGGCTCTATGTTCCTCACGGCTTACAAGGTTACCTGATCGATAAAGCGACCGCCGACGAGTATGACATTACCAATTTAAGCCAGTTTCAAGATCCAGAGATTGCCCAGCTGTTCGATCATGATGGCGATGGCAAGGCTGATTTGACCGGATGTAATCTGGGCTGGGCTTGTGAGGAGGTGATTGCCCATCATCTGGACGCCTACGATCTGGGGGATACTGTGACTCAGAACAGTGGAAAGTATGACACCCTATTGGTCGATACGATCACCAACTTTGAACAGGGCAATTCGATTCTCTACTACGGTTTTGTTCCCTATTGGATCGGCGGGGTCTTGGAGATTGGTCGGGATGTTGTCTGGTTGGAAGTTCCTTTCACCTCCCTGCCAGATCAAGGAGCTCTGACGGAGGACGATACGACAGCATTGGGCAAAAACTTGGGCTTTGCTGTAGATAATCAGCGGTTTGTGGTCAATAACGAGTTTCTGAAAGCGAATCCAGCTGTGGAGGCGTTCTTTGAGGTTGCCTTGATGTCCGCTGATGATATTAGTAAGCAAAATTTCCTGATGCAGGAGGGGGAAGATTCTGAAGCAGACATTCGGCGTCATGCTGAAGAGTGGGTTGCTCGCAATCAGGAAGAGTTTGATGCCTGGGTGGAGCAAGCGATCAATAGTGTCAATAGTGTCAATTGATTTGGTGTGAATGGATTCGGTGTGAATGGATGAACTCTCGTCGAACCCGTCTGTCATAACGCGATCAGTGCGGCAGGCGGGTTTGATTTAGGTTTTGTCAGGGGTGGTGTGGGGCGAGGCCGATAGGTTCGATAATTGATCGAGGGAAAAATGGTGTCCATACACTCGATCTTGGCAAGCCACTCTGCATCAATCTGGCCCGAAACAATACTTTCATAAAGGTGATTGAAGCGAAGCAAGTGGGATCGAGTGCGACGCACAGCATAGGGAACCATTGTGCCTGTAGACATAATAAAAGCCCAATCTGAAGCTTGAGCGAGCAGCAGTTCGCGGGCCGCTTGATTGAGCCCACGAGCCTCCAGATCATCACCAGGCTCCCGTTGACTCACCTCGATCATCCGTTCGGTTGCCTTGTGTAAATGGGGATAGATCCAGGCGTTTGCTTGATTCAGCCAATACTCATGAAACCCCCGTGCTCCCCAGCTCGACTGTGCAGGCCGACACACCTGATGGGTTGGATGATCACATAAATACTCCCGCAAATGCGTCATCTGATAGAGATTTTGATCAAAATAACTCTTCCGGATCAGAAATTCCAAAAACCAGGGTCCCTCATACCACCAATGCCCAAATAACTCAGCATCATAGGGAGACACCACCAACGGATCTTGATCCATCACCCGCCGCAAATGATCGATCTGGCGCTGACGGTTAAACATAAAATTACTCGCATGTTCAGCAGCCTTTTCCCTAGCCCAGTACGGATCATAAAGCTGCTTCGCGCCCAGATCTAAACCTCGCCCTGTGATCTTGTGATACTTCAATCCTGTATTCTTGCGATGACCATCTGGCATGATATAGGGCTTGATATAGTCATAATCGGCTTCAAACCCCAGATCTTTATAAAACTCTCGATACACCGGATCCCCCGGATACCCCATTTCCGCTGACCATACTTGCTGGGAGGATTCCTGATCTCGACCAAACACGGCAACCCCTGTTTCTGTAAAGATGGGGGCATAGAGACTATAACGGGGGCGTGGTTTTGCATAGAGTACCCCATGCCCATCCGTGATCATGTAGCGCAATCCCAGATCGGCGATCATCTGCTCCAAACCAGGATAGTAGGCACATTCAGGCAACCAGATCCCTTGGGAGGGCTGTCCAAAGGTTTGTGTATAGTGCTCGCAAGCAACCAGGAGCTGAGACCAAACGGCTTCTGGATACATCTGTAATAGCGGCAAGTAGCCGTGGGTGGCTGCACTGGTAATAATGTCTAAGTGGCCGGAGTCTTGAAACTGTTTGAAGGCTTTGACTAAGTTGCGATCATAGCGCTCCCAGAGAGATCGGACCTGAGCAAAGGTTTGACGGTAATGATCAGCCAGATAGTGAATATGTCCGTTAGTGGTATTTTTGTTGTACTCCAGTTGAGCCAGCTCCTGCTGTTTGGCTAGATAGGCACTGTAGCGTTCCTGTAACAATTGATCTTGTAGCATCGACACCAAGGGCGGCGTCATCGACATCGTTAATCGAAACTCAATCCCATCTCGGACCAGATTCTCAAACATGATCAGGAGGGGGGCATAGGTTTC
>CAZONZ010000192.1:0-7689 GCA_964581005.1 uncultured bacterium | reverse complement strand
TTGTAGGCAATCTTTGATCCAGATCCGCTCGCTTGATCGTAGAGTCTGGACACGAAACCGATATCTCTCTTGAATCCTTTCCCTCCGAGTGTCCCTACACCCTTGATCGCGTTTTGAATCCTGATTACTTGCCGTGATCACCCCATCAAGCCGGGATGGTGCTGCCTTAAGATCGATCCATCACACCGATCAACCTGCTGCAGTGTCATTTCTCCTTACCGCAATGTGACCTCTTCCTGCTTCAGTATCATTTGAGACACCATATGACTGTCACGAATTTTACCAGTTTCTTAACTTACCGATCTCCCACCTCATAAGTAACTTGAGATTAGATTGGCAACCAGAGCTAAAGCAATAGTCACGATCCCGCCCCCGATCCACCGCAACCAAACGATAACAACCTTCAACTCGCTAAGATCAGCTTTCAACTGGGCAACGTCGGTCTTCAGCTCGGCAACGTCGATCTTGAGCTGAGTAACGTCGGTCTTCAGCTCGGCAACGTCGATCTTGAGCTGGGCAACGTCGATCTTCAACTGGGCAACGTCGATCTTGAGCTGGGCAACATCTGACTCTAAATGGCTGGCGCGATCGTCAAGCCGATCAAGTCGTTCTTCGAGTTTGCCGCTCTGCCGCGCATTGTCCACTAATTGATCAATGAGCTTCTCAATTAAAGCTGCCTCTGTTCTCATTTCAGTTACCATCTTTTTCGTTCCCCATCGTCTTTCTCAGCCCATTATAAACAATCGAGATCCCCAAAACCTCTCGTAACGTCCCACGGGTTACCGATTCCGAGTTTGGGTGGACTGCCTGATCGAGGATGCTGCTGCAGAGCCGATCGTGGAGGGTTTAGCTTCAAGGGAAATAGGAGGCGAGAACCACAAAGACGGGTTCAAATCGGGCTACTGAGCGAGATTGGATCTGAATGTAGCGTGTGGGAGAAAGCAGGAATGATAGGATCTCTAGTCTAGATTCTTGTCTTAACCGGATCGGCATGAGGCCGAAGCATGGAACTATGGATCATTCAAGCTGGGGATCAAATCGATTCGATCACAGTGCCTTACGACGGCTCCTCTACTTAGAATGGCCTTTGCTGGGAATGGCCTTGATCTCAGAAGTTGTGGGGCAACGATTTCGGCATCCACATCTAAACATTGAATGGTCATATCCAGTTAGTTTACTCTGTCTTGCTTTGTTTGGATCGATGCGATTTTGGATCCCTAACCGGAAGTCATTGCGGGTTTTCTATACGATCCTTGAGTTTGGTTTATTGCTCTTTCCTTGTTATGTAAGTCATTGGCGATCTCCCTTTTTTGTATTTCCTAGTTTGGTTGTGGTGCTACGCAGTTGTATTTTATTTGAAGGGATCGGACGCTGGATCACATCAGGATTGATCTTAGCGAATTATATTGCCCTTCAATTGGTACGTCCAGCCCCACGGGGTCTTTTTGGATCGCTGGTGGGTCCACCTCCCCCTCGATCGGGCGTCTTGAGATCCATGTCTCCCGAAAGCTTACAGGCCGCTTTTTTGGAATTGCGTGTGATCTCCATCTTGCTCTATAGCTTATTGTTGATCTTTGTTCTTTTAGCTGGTATGGCTTTACTAGCAGAATCTCAACGTCGCCGCGAGTTAAGTATTGCCCACGAGAAACTCAAACAATATGCCCTCCAAATCGAAAGCCAAGCTGCTTTACATGAGCGAAATCGAATTGCCCGCGAGATCCATGACTCCCTAGGACATGCACTTACAGCCCAAAGTATTCAACTTCAAAATGCTCTAGTTTACTTGCAAACAAACGTTGAGAAAACCCAAACCTTTCTCGAAGAAGCTTTTCGACTCGGATCCACAGCCTTACAAAATATTCGCCAGTCAGTAGCCACTCTACGAGCTGATCCGTGGCGGCATCGTTCCTTAAATGTTGAGATCATTACCTTGCTCAAAGAATTTCACCAATCAACCGGGATCTTGCCGGAATCAGAGCTAGAGTGGTCTTCTCCTCTACCTGAAGCAATGTGTGTCACGATCTATCGGATTTTGCAGGAGTCACTGACGAATATTGCTAAACACAGTCAGGCCGATCAGGTACACATTGTCTTACGAGAATATCCGGATCATCTGCTGCTCCAGATCCAGGATAATGGCAAAGGATTTGATCCGAGTCGGAATACAACAGGCTTTGGAATTCAAGGAATGCGAGAGCGGACTCAGAGTGTCCAGGGTCAGTTTGCCCTCATCAGCCAACCCGGACAAGGCTGTCAGCTCACGATCCAGATCCCCTTAGGAGAACCATGATGATTCGGATCCTGATTGTTGATGATCAACAACTGGTGCGACAGGGCTTAAGAAGCTTGTTGGAAACGATGAGCGATCTAAAGGTTGTTGGGGAAGCCGAAAATGGTCAGCAGGCGATTGAACAAGTCAAGGATCTGCAGCCTGATGTGGTGCTGATGGATATTCGGATGCCAGAAATGGATGGGGTGGCAGCAACTCAGCAAATCTCACGCCAGTTTCCTCAAACCAAGATCTTAGTGTTGAGTACCTTTGATGATGATGATTACATTACGCGATCGATGCAATTTGGAGCTAAGGGGTATTTGCTGAAGGATACTCATGCGGAAGAGTTGGCTCAGGCGATTCGATCGGTGTATAAAGGCTTTACCCAAATGGGACCAGGCTTATTTGAAAAAGTGTTTATTCAATCCAGGAACTTGCCTCAAAAGCCTCAAGATCCGCCTGCTGGGTTTCAGGAGCTAACACCACGAGAGAAAGAGATCCTCTATTGGATAGCCCACGGATCGAGTAATCGGGAGATTGCGAAAGCTTTACATTTATCAGAAAGCACCGTGAAAAATCACATGACCAGCATTTTGAATCGGCTCAATTTGCGGGATCGAACCCAGGCTGCGATCTTGGCTCATACGTTTCTGCCCCTATTGAAGGATGCTCCAACCGATTCGAGTGATCCTTAAGCGGAAAAGGGTAGGCCACGGGGTAGGTGGGTTGGTTTACAGAGCTCAGGAGCGAGCACTAAGCTTGAGTAGGCTATTTCTATCTTTATGATCTGCAGGAGTCAGAATTCATGGTAGAGAAATGGATCGATCAGGTGGGGGACTGGAATCCTCAACTGATGCGGGAACTCAAGGGACGGTTGACCCAGCGCAACCTGACAATTGTGCTCGTGGTTGCTGTGATTGGACAGTTGCTGATCTTGGGTTGGGTGTACGGTCAACTCCCACTTCAAGATTCCTCCATGTATACGGATACCGATTACTACTGTGCTGGGGCACGAGTTGAAGACTACTACACGATGGTGTATCACTGCACGATCGGTCCAGAGGGACACTACCTGATCGAATGGTCTCGCTGGTGGGCTGACGTTTTTCGAGCCTTTTTCGGGATCCTGACCACGTTATGGTTTGCGGGTGGTGTGTATCTGCTTGTGAGTGATCTAAACAAGGAGAATCAACGGGAAACCTTAGGATTCATTCGCCTGAGTCCACGCCGAAGCCGCAATATCTTTGTGGGCAAACTTCTGGGGGTTCCCATCCTGCTATATGCCACAGTCGGACTCTGTTTGCCCCTGATGATCTATGCAGGAATCAAAGCCAATCTGAGTCTGGAAACCCTGATCTGTTCAGTTGGGATCGTTGCTGCAGCTTGGAGTGTTGTAGGGAGTTTGGCCTTACTGTTTGGCTTGTTTAGGGGGACACCCGCTTGGCTCAGCAGTGCTCTGACCTTACTTGTGACTGCTCTGTCTCTCTCGATGATCACTGTGCAAAACCCTTACGCGACTCGAAGTGAGATCTTTTCGATCCCTCAGATCGCCTGGTTTGGGTTGCCACTCACCGATTCTGGGATCGTGGGTCTGGGCTTTGTTCTAACGGTAGCTGGGGTATTCACCTTTTGGATCTGGCACGCTCTGCATCGGCGTTTTTATAGCCCAACAACACCATTATTGAGTAAATGGCAGGGGTATGCGATTGGGGCTTGCTTTCAGATCCTGATCTTGGGTTTTTTCTGGCAATTGTTAGAGCATATGCCGTTATCAGAGTGGAGGGTATCGGAGTCCTTGGTGGGTTTAGCGTTTCTAAACTTGGTCCTGTTTTTGTTGTTGATCGTCTCACTCACACCAACTCGACAAGCTTTACTGGAATGGGCTCGATTCCGACATGCTCAGACACCTCAATCCAGTCCGATCTCATCTCGTTCTTGGATCCAAAGTTGGCTTTGGGCTGATCAATCTCCTGCCCTATTAGCATTAGGAATTCAAGTTGTGCTGATGGTGATGTTATGGTTTGGCTGGGTTGTGCTGGCTGCTGATCGATCTGCTTGGTTACCGAGTCTGGCTTCTTTGCTGATCACAGGCAATCTATTGATGATCTATGCCCTCATTGTCCAGATTACTCAGTTGTTCAATGTATCTCGACGTGGGCTCTGGGCTGTAACCTTACTAACCACAGCGTTGATTGTGCCCTTCCTCAGTTTGGTTCTGCTATATGAAACATTTGAGATTGAGATGATCGGGTCTTGGGAGAGACTTCCCTGGATCGCATCCGCCTACGGACTCTCCAGCACATTGATTGATCAGCCTTCTCATCTCTCCGGGTCACTGTTTGGCTCCACCCTCCTGATCCAGTGGACGATCCTGGCAAGTCTGCTATATGTCTTCACCCGACGGCTAGCAGTGCTGGGTCGATCGGAGTTTCAAGAGATCGTCACGAAGGGCTAAGGCTTGACCGATCTCGTACCTGAAGAGACAATTGGGGAGCGATCGACAGGAGACAAATAGTGTGCAGCAGGAATGTCTAGATCAGCTTGGTAACTGGAACCCCCAGTTCATGCGGGAGTTAAAGAAACGCTTCACTTGGCGCAACGTCATCCTGATTTTGTCGATCACTCTCCTCATTCAGCTTCCTGTGTTGCCCCTATTGAGTGAGCCTCTGGCTCGTTTCGTCACCTCGTGGCTTGAACTGGTCTCCCCACCATATTTGTAAAGCTCTGCTGTGGCTGATCTCGGTGATCCTGTTCGCAGGTGGGGTTTACCTTCTCATTGAGGATCTAAGTCAAGAGCAGCAACGTCAGACCACCCAACTGATCCGGCTGAGTCCGCGTAGTGGTTGTAACATCCTTTTGGGCAAGCTGCTCGGTGTACCGATCTTGATCTACGAGATCGTTGTGCTCCTGATACCTGTAACTCTAATCACTGGAATAAGGGCTGGGGTAGCACCATCTGCATTGTTGAGCTTCTTTTTGATCTTGATTGCTGTTTGGATCCTGGTCGCTAGTGCTGCAATCCTATATTGCTTGTGTGGAGGAGCTCAGGCGTGGTTAGCCAGTAGCCTCCTCTTTTTTCTGATCAATGGATTGATGGCGATCATGTTCTTAAGTGGATCGACCCCGATCTCAGATCGTTGGTTGGTGGATCTGCCGTGGCTCCAGGAGTTGAAATAGGGGTGATCGCACTACCAAGCCTGATCTCAAACATACTCTACCGATCACGACCTCTGCAAGATATTCGGGGTTTCAGCGTTAACGGTGGATTTTATCCCGATATCATTTGGATTACTGGGAATACTCTTGGTTTGCTCGAAGGTAATCCTAGGATCAGGGCATTCTCGATTATTCTTGTCCAATGGATCCTTTTAGCTAGTTTGATTGCGTGGTTGATCCGTCGGTTAGCTATGATGAGTCGATCCGATTTTTAAGAGTTAGTGACTAGAGTTTAAGAGATCGAGAAGTTCCAGCAAGAAACGGTGTGGAGCTATTGAGACTTTTGAGAATGATTAACTTGGCTGGCGAGTCGTAAGGCCCAACAACTATCGACCAGATCCGCCGAACGCACCTGAGTTTCAGTATGATATTCGATCAAGCGACGCAGCAGATGTTCCACCCCTACCCACACACTTGGAGTCAAACGCTGGTCAAGATCAAGTAATCGAGATCGGTTTAGATCGTCTCGATCGAGCTGTTGGGGTGCTGATCCATTGGGATGGTGTCGAGACTCTAATCGAGCGGGCAAGATTGGGGCAGGTAAGAGCTGGAGGGCTTGTAACATTAAGGGAGAGATCAATGAGAGCTGCTTGGGGCGATGGGCCACCCTACACGGATCACAGATCACACCTCCCGCACGGAAACTGAAATGAATATCATGATCGATCGAGTGAGAGGATTGATTGATCGTTTGTTCGCAGTAGAGACAGACTTGAACTTGGGGTGCGATCCCGGCCAACGCCAACAGATGATAAAGCCCATGACTCAGCAACGGCAGCACATCATCCGGTAACCCAGCCGCTTCCAGGCGCTCTAAATGTTCAACCAAGATCACAAAGAGTTCTTCTTGATCGGATCCTGCCAATGCCTGGATCAGCGAAACTTCCGCTAAGTATTGGGCTGCTGTCAACTTGGCCAAACTCCGGCCTAATCGAGGAAAACTCTGGATCGTTTCAGCCTGGGTAACGCGCTGTAGCTGAGCTTGAGGATCCTGACTCGATGCCCAGCGACCTCGTGCCAGCATCAGATCATTAACCACAAAGGGCTCCATTTTGCCACCCAGCTTGGACGGCTGCTTCCGAGCTCCTTTGGCCACAGCCCGGATCAATCCCTCTTCTTTGGTCAAGATCGTCACCAGTCGATCGGTTTCGCCCAGCGGCATCGACTTCAAGTTGATCCCAATAACTCGATACGTCTGTCCTCGACTCATAACCCCTGCCCGATCCCACCCCAACTCTGACGCCCCAACTGATCTCCTGAGGGTACCTCTACCCCCCAGAAACCCTTATTCTTCGACAGGTGATCCTGATTTCCAAGCTTGGATCAAGGCAACTCCATAAGAGGTTCCGAGTCGAGTTGCACCTGCTTGTAATAAATCTACTGCTTGATCGAGGGTTCGGATCCCACCTGCAGCTTTAATCTTGATCCGACCTTCTGTCAATGCGTAAAGCTGTCGCACATCAGCCACTGTGGCCCCACCAAACCAACCCGTTGAAGTTTTCAAAAACTCGACTCCAGCATCCACACAGATCTCAGCCGCCAATGTCTTCTCTTCATCTGTCAAGAGAGTGGTTTCCAAGATCGCTTTGATCGGTACCCCTGTTTCTTCAACAATTCGGGCGATCTCAACATGAAGCGGATCGAACTGACGGGCTTGCAACAAACTAAGATTGATCCGAACATCCAACTCGGTAGCCCCCTGATCGACGGCAAGCTGGGCCTCAAATAGCTTAGTTTCGGGTGCCTGGGTACCAAGGGGGAACCCGATCACAGTCCCGATGCCGATCTTACGGCCATGCAAATGCTGAACGGCTCGCTTGACGTGGCAAGGGTGAACACAGACACTCGCAAAATGAAACCGATCAGCTTCTTCACACCACTGATCCACCTGTTCAAGGGTCGCCTTAGGAGCCAGTAAGGAGTGATCAATAGCCGCCGGGAAGTCTAAATCAGCAAGATCACGATAGGAAGGCATGATCAGTGAAGGGGTTGAATAGATAGATGCAGAACTTGATCCTACCTTAATGGGTGGATTAGAGATCCAAGACACATAACAGACTGGATGCCCTTGCTGCCAACAATGACCGAAAAGCTGGGATACAAGCCTCGTCCTTCTAGGACGGCTTTGTGATACATTGGGACTATGCGCCACACAGTCAGAGTCTCGCGTCTTAGAACGGAGGAACCTGTCTCGCAATGGG
>CAZONZ010000191.1:0-7701 GCA_964581005.1 uncultured bacterium | reverse complement strand
CGGACGCTCGACCCACGACGCAATGTCACGAATCTTCCGAAGCATCAACAAGGGTGAATATTTCATCCTAGATGCCGACATCTCAAAGTGTTTCGACCGGATCAATCACGCTTACCTACTGTCCAAACTTGACTGTCCATCATCAATCAGAGCGCTAATAAAACAGTGGCTCAAAGCTGGTGTAATGGACAGCGGGGTATTTGAAGCAACAGAGGCAGGCACGCCGCAAGGTGGTGTTATCAGTCCTCTGCTCGCTAACATTGCACTGGATGGAATGATAAGGCTCATTAAGTGCAAGTTCCCAAATCATAAGGGACGTGCAATCAAAGCCCAAGTCATCAGATACGCCGATGATTTTGTAGTTATCAGCCCAGAACTGAAAATCATCCAACAGTGCCAGATTGCCATCGAAGAATGGTTAAAACCAATCGGGTTAGAACTGAAACCAACCAAGACCCGTATATGCCATACACTAAGAGAAATCGAGGTGAATGGAGAAAAGGTTAAACCAGGATTCGACTTCTTAGGATGGAACTTCCGCCAATATCCGGTGGGTAAACACCACTCAGGAAAAACAGGCGGGGGTAATTCCAGACTATTAGGATTCAAAACCCTAATCAAACCTAGCAAGAAGGCAATCAAAGCTCATGCGGATAGGATGAAGGAAGTGATTAAAAGTCACAGAACTGCACCCCAAAACGCATTGATCAAACATCTGAACCCTGTGATTAAGGGATGGTGCAACTACCACTCTAGGGTTGTCTCCAAGGAAATATTCTCCTTATTAGACAACCTCACATGGATAAGATTAAGAGCATGGACAGTCAGCAGATGCGGAAAGGCAAGTTACAAGAAACTGAAGAACTACTTCAGACACGACGGAAATAGGGCGTGGAGCTTTGAAACCAAAGATGGGCTCAGGTTGCTAACCCATGCAGAAACACCTATAACCCGACATACTCTTGTTAAACCCGAAGCATCACCCTATGACGGAAACTGGACGTACTGGAGCACAAGGAAAGGCACATCACCCGATGTGCCCAAACGAGTAGCGACTCTGCTCAAAAGGCAGAAGGGTAAGTGCAACCACTGCGGGCAATACTTCACCCCAGATGACGTTGTAGAAATCGACCACATCATCCCCACGTCAAGAGGCGGAAAGGATGAATATAAGAATCTACAACTGTTGCACCGCCATTGTCACGATATTAAAACATCATTGGATGGTACATACATTCAGGATAGGTGCTCTGATGACAGCAGTCAACTGAACCAGGAGCCGTGTGCGGTAAAAGTCGCAAGCACGGTTCTGAATGGGAGGGGAGCATAGTAATATGTTCCTCGACCCCTACTCACCAGAGCAATACCAGGCTTGGTTTACACCCTGGCAGGCAGAAGGGTTTGACAGTGGTAGCGCACTGATCTGGCAAGATGAGTACGGTATCACAGACCCACATGAAGCCAAAATCTTGTTGGGCCTGCATATAGATTGGGACGTTGTCGAAATCTGGAAACAGTACGGTTATAGCGTTCAACAAATATCGGAACATTTGAATGCCGGTGGTGACTTATGTCCACCTGAATATTATGAAGCACCAAAGACATGAGGTGAGTTGCTTTAGATCTGGATCGAGAGGGGAAACGCAACAGTCAAGATCATCCAAGAAAGGGATCAAAGTTTGGCCCAGATCGAGTGGATCTGTTCTCGTAAGCACTGTCGAACGAGGAGAGACGATTCTGATAAATTGTGAACACTGAGGACCTGGCCTTGACCATCCACGATCAAGAGCACCGCTTCCTGTTTCAAATTTAGATCCGGTAGAACCTGGGCAGCAATTTCGCTCAGATTCTCCACTAAATTGCCTTCAAAATCAAATCCGATAAACGGGGATCCAGAGGAGTGCGGTAACTGATCCCGGACCATGGACATCGCTAGATCTTGAACCATTTGTAACCCTCGCCCGTCCACCACCACCACCTGGCGGAAAAACTCATAACGGCCAAACTCGATCTCGATCCCTTCAGAGGCACTTTCGGCCTGGGTTGAGGATCTGCGATTAGCCAAGATCACGGACTGGATCCCTTGCTCAAACTGAGATAGTTTTACGGCTTCATCATTCAAGGTGTTGAGGGTGCCTGTGATGATCGGCGGCGGATCCAGTGCCAGACATTCTGAAGCCAGAGCCGATCCTCCTAAACTGGCCAACATCCCCATCGTGAGGGCTGCTGCTGTCAACCGCGTGCGGATGGGTTTCAAACTCAAACGTTGTTCCATAGTGATCCCTGAAAGAATGTGATGGCTTGTGGCAATCGAACCCATGCCTGATCTCGACTCGTGTTTAATACCCCAGATCCTGCCTGATCGGGACTATAATGAGAGAAGTTTAGGAAACTTTACATCATATAGCTGCGAGATAGCTGTGGTAACCTCTCCTGTGAAACCGCTTGGGTTTGAACCTCTCACCTGGATCTGGCAAGGACACTCGATCCGATACACGGTAGCGGGATCCGGCCCCTCCCTGATTTTGATTCATGGCTTTGGCGCTTCCATCGGGCATTGGCGCAAAAATATACCCGTTTTGGCAGAAGCAGGCTATCGGGTTTATGCCCTTGATCTGTTGGGCTTTGGGGGCTCGGCGAAACCTCCCCTGGACTACAGCCTCGATCTGTGGGCCGATCTGCTGCAAGCCTTCTGGAGTGAACAGATTCAAGCTCCGACGGTGTTGATTGGGAATTCGATCGGGGCCTTGTTGAGTTTGATCGTGACCGCTGAGCATCCAGAGTGGGCTGCAGGGGCTGTGTTGCTCAACTGTGCTGGGGGATTGAACCATCGTCCGCATGAGCTCAATCTACCGCTACGGATCATCATGGGAGCCTTCACACACTTGGTGTCATCTGATTGGGTGGGTCCGATCCTGTTTAATCAGGTGCGGCAGAAGCCACGGATCCGCAGCACCCTGACTCAGGTCTACGGCAATCAAGCTGCCATTACGGATGAGTTAGTGGAACTGTTGTACGAGCCATCCTGTGATCCAGGGGCACAAAAAGTGTTTGCCTCGATCTTGACTGCTCCACCCGGTCCCACTCCGGAAACGTTGCTGCCCAAGGTACGTCAGCCATTGCTGGTGTTGTGGGGAGAATCCGACCCGTGGACCCCGATCCAACGAGGTCAGACCTTTGAGCAATACGTCCAACAATGCCCGTTTGAATTTGTACCCCTGCCAGAAACAGGTCACTGTCCCCATGATGAGCGACCCGAAACGGTAAATGCCCTGATCCTGAACTGGCTTGATCGGCAAGGGATCCGCTGATCTGGAGTTAAGCTGCATGGGCTATTGATCGGTTGATTGATAAATGATCGGTTGATCGATGAATGATCAGTTGATTGAAAAATGATCGGTTGATCGATAAATGATCGGTTGATCGATGAATGATCGGTAGAACCCAAACAGGAGTTTCAAACGTAGACGATCTAGTAGATCGATGAGGTTGCAGTAGATGCTGCGATCAATGGGCTGGTTAGTGCCAGGATCTTCTCAATTCTATAGGTATCTACCCACTCTGCTAGGGTCTGGGCAATATCAGCATGTTGGGATGGGATCTGCTGAATCAAATCTGGGATCAATTCGAGATCGGCTTCGATCGCCGCTCGATGTAATGCTTGGATCCACTCCAAAGACATCGTGCTGAGGTGATCAGGGGTTAAGTCGGACACAGTGGTGGATCCTAGAGATCTGAGTGAAGAGGAAAGATCACCCGTAAGCTCAGACGGAGAGCCTGCTTCTGGATCTGAGTAGTTGGCATAGAGGTAACTAATTCCCAAGTGCTCAGCCATTTTGGTGAAGAGATCGGCTTCTGAAAAGGGTTTACTCAGCAGATCATCACATCCTGCTGCCAAGATCTCCTGATGCTGTTCCTCGAAAGCGTGGGCGGTTAAGGCAATAATGATCGGTGAATGGGGTTTGCCATTGCTGCGGCTGCGGATCTGGCGAGTGGCTTCACACCCATCCATAATTGGCATCCGAATGTCCATCCAGATCAAGTGAGGATCCCATCGTTCCCAACACTCGATAGCCTCCAGGCCGTTGATCGCAACCTGGGTTTCAAATCCAACGTGATTCAGTAAATGGACTAATAGATCTCGGTTCTCTGCTTTATCTTCTACCACCAGGATTCGATAGGTGGGTTGTCCGGGGGCGAGGCTAATTACTCGATCGGGCTTGGCGGCTGGAGGTTGAGGAGCCCAATCGGCAGGCTTGACCTGGAGTTTGACCCAAAAGGTGGATCCTTTACCAGGACAGCTCTCAACCGTAATATCGCCATCCATCATCCGAGCATAGGTTCGACTGATCACCAGCCCTAACCCCGTACCTGCCTGAGATCGAATCCCACTTTCAGTTTGGCTAAAGGGTTGAAAGAGCTTGTTAACTTCATCAGGATCGATCCCCACTCCCGTATCTTGAACAGCGATCTGGAGATAGCCGGATTCTCGCTCAGAACTCATGCACGGATCAAAACTAGCCCGCAATTGGATATCTCCTTCATCGGTAAACTTAACGGCATTGCTCAGCAAGTTGATCAAAATCTGACGGATCTTACTTTCGTCACTGTCGATCCATTGGGGTACACTTGGATCTACCTCAAAACTCAAGTGCAACTGCTTGCCCTGGGCGCGGATCCGGAACATATCCTGCAATGTCTGTAACATCCGGAACAGATCAAATGGGGCTGATCGCAGTTCAATCCGACCAGCTTCGATCTTGGAGACTTCTAAAACATCATTGATTAAGTTGAGCAGGTGTTCGCCACTCTGGTTGATAATACGGAGAAATTCTTGGTACGACTGAGGAAAGTCTGGATCGCGGGCCATGAGTTGACTGAAACCCAGGATCGCGTTGAGGGGAGTCCGTAATTCATGACTCATATTGGCCAAGAAGGTGCTTTTGGCTCGGTTGGCAGCTTCTGCGGCTTCACGAGCTTGTTGCATGTTTTTGAAGAGTTGGGCTCCTTCAATAGCTGAGGCGAGTTGACTGGCAATGGTTTCAAGCAGCTGTTGTTCCGCAAGGGTAAACACACGATCCGATTCATCCGTGGCCACACCAAACGTTCCGATCACTTCACCTCTGGCAAGTAGAGGAGCCAACATTAAACATTGAGTACGGCGCTGCCGCATCACCTCATGCAAAGGAGCAATGATCGGGTTGGTCTGAGCTTGCGGAACCAGCACCACTCGTTTGGTTTCTAAAACCTGTAAGGTTGAGGGATTTCCGGCTACAGGAATCTTGATGCCAACAGCACTAGGTAAATTCGATCGGGTACTGGCATCCGCAACAATCGTCAGTTCAGTTCGATCGGCATTCAGAAGCCCAATTCCACAATTGCGAGCTTTGAACAAGGCGACGATATCCCCTGCGATCACTGGGAGCATAGCATCCAGATCAAAGATTGTGGCGATCGCTTGACTAATGAGGTTGACGGCTTCTGCCGTTTCTTTCGCTTGCTGCAACTGGGTTTCAGCCTGCTTCCGAGCTGTGATATCCATACTGACCCCAGCCAGCTTTAAGGGACGGCTCTGATCATCTCGAATAAAATTGCCTTTGTTTAACAGCCAGCGTTTTTCACCCGTTGCCGTTTCGATCCGAAATTCTACATAGTAGTCGGCATTGGACTCCAGGGCTTGTCGTTCAGCCTGCAACACCTTGGACCAATCTTCGGGGTGAACACGAGCGAGAAAATCTGCATAGGTCATCTTCCGATCGGGGGGGAAACCCAA
The DNA here is from genome assembly GCA_964581005.1 of uncultured bacterium. GTDB lineage: Bacteria > Cyanobacteriota > Cyanobacteriia > Thermostichales > Thermostichaceae > CAZONZ01. The sequence goes on along the minus strand of CAZONZ010000191.1, from coordinate 1,928 downwards.
CAGGACACAGGTTTCCGGCGACCAGTGCTCTTCCGGAGTGCTAATATCCCAAGACCATGCCCCCATATGAGCAGCTCCCAACGCCATCCGCAGGAGAGTTTCACTCTGACGTAGAGCTTGTTCGGCCTGTTTCCGATCAGTAATATCGCGGATCAAAGCTAGAACTTCAGCATCGCCACAGACTACTAACCGCGCCTCAAAGAAAGCTGTTGATCCATTCAGTCCGTTCAATTGAAATTCATAGATCTGAGGTTGACCTGATTCTAAGGTTAGGAAAATTGCGTCTAGTTTTTGTTGGGCAATCGGATTCGGAAAGACGGTTTCCAGAGATTGTCCGATCTCAATTGTGAGTTGATTCAGGAACGGGAAATAACCTGGGGCATGGATACTTAAACAGATCCCATCGTGGCTAAATCGGATCATTACATCCGGGATCGCATCAAACACTGCTCGGAGATGGGCTTCGCTTTTTCGTAGAGCTTCTTCCATCTGTCGCCGCTGAGTGGAATCGGTACCTACCGACAGGATCTCGATCAACTGACCAGATTGATCAAATACAGGCTGATTTGCCCAGGTGATCCAAACCCGCTCGCCATTACGACAGATATTTTCATTCTCATTGATCTGAAACTGATCCGGATCTTCGGTGATTTGCTCCAACATTTGATGCAGATCTCGACCAGAACTTTCGATTTCTGGGACAATTGAACCGACTAAGTGCTGACCTAGAAGTTCTGATTCTTGATAGTCAAAAAAGCGTTGACCGTATTCATTGATAAACGTGATCACACCCGATCGGTTCCAGCGCATGATGATCGAGTTGGGGGTTTGAACCAGATCTCGATACTTTGATTCACTGGCTTGCAGTGCTTGTTCCGCGAGTTTCCGATCGGTGATATCTTGACCAACGCATTGATACTCCAATACCTGACCTTGATCATCAAAAATCGCTCGATTGGTCCAACGTTGCCAGGTGATCTGGCCATCCGGAGCAAGGTGGCGCTCTTCGATCACGGCTAGTGGAGAATCCGGGGTGAGGGACTGAAAGTGACACCGGACTTGATCCTGTTCATCCAGAGGCACCCCATCCAACATACTTTGACCCACTAATTCAGCAGCAGTTTGATTGCGGGATTGGCAATAGGCTGAATTGACAAATGTAAAATAAAAGTGAGGAGAACAGCGATGCACCAATTCAGTTTGGGCTTCGACCACTTGCCGATAGCGAGCCTCACTTTGACGTAGGGACTTCTCGATCAACACCCGATCGGTAATGTCGCTACAGGTAGTCAAGATCCCCACCACTTGATCGTGCTCACGCAGGGGAATTTTGTTTAATCCTAACCACTCGACTCGCCCATCCGTCCATTCGACTTTTAAGGTTAAATTCAACAAAGCTTTATGACCACTCATAACTCGTTCGTCTAAGGCTTGGAGTTGCTCAACACAGGCAGGCGGCCAAGGGAGATTCGGATCTCGTTGACCCACGAGTTCATCAGGTGAGATCAAGCCCAACATATCGGCACTGACTCGATTGGCACCCAAGTACAATCCCTGCTGATCTTTCCAAGTAATGGCCAGAGGGATATTATCCATGACCAGTTTCAACATTTGCTGGGATTGGCGGAGGGCTTCCTGGGCTTGTTTAAGTTCTGTGACATCGATCGCGACCGTCAAGATCGAGTGAGGCTCTCCCTCCTCATTGGTCAAGGGGATCTTGGTGGTCAACCATTTGTGCTGCACCCCAAAGACATCCGCGTATTCCTCCTCAAAGAAGGGTAATATTTTTCCGGTTTGGATGACGCTGGCATCAATATTGCCGGTATAGGCTCCATAGGTGCTACCCAACATTTCCCCAGCGGTTTTGCCAACGGCTGTTTCGGCACTCACCCCGTAGAGATGGGCCTGGAACGCATTCATCAGGAGAT
>CAZONZ010000190.1:4200-7719 GCA_964581005.1 uncultured bacterium | reverse complement strand
TTCTGCCCATCAAGGGAGTTTTCTCCATCTAAACACAAGGTTGTGAGAAAGGACGAAAGGTGAGCAGCCTTGATCCATCGGATCGCTCTTCTCCCTCAGAGAGTGGTAACCTATCTGAACCATTCAGATCAATCTAGGGTTGAATCCTTGGTGATGGAGGATGTGCTTGATCCTGGGTTGAATCCTGAGTTGGAGGCTCTTGCTGGATGTGGGGTGGAGGGAAGGTGGAGATGATGCTGAGGTGGATCAGAAATGGGTGGGGAGTCTATGGCAACTGGCGGATTGGATCGTTATTTTTGCTGGGGTTTGCGTCTGGTTTACCGTTATTGTTGATCGCTAGCACCTTGCAAGCCTGGATGACTGAAGCAGGTCTAGACACGGTCACGATTGGACTGTTTGCTATCCTTAATTTTCCGTACTCCTTCAAATTTGTTTGGTCCCCCCTGTTGGATCGCTTCATTCCGCCAGCTCCAGGGCGTTTACAGGGAAGTCGGCGGCGAGGTTGGTTAGTCCTGACTCAAGTTCTTTTGATAGTGGCCATCATGGGCCTAGGTAGACAAGATCCAACCCATGTAAGCTGGTTTCTGACTGCGGCCATGATCGTTGCCTTTCTGGGAGCGTCTCAAGATATTGCTGCTGATGCTTATCGGACCGACGTTTTAACAGAAGCTGAAATGGGGGCAGGGGCCGCGATCTTTGTGTTGGGATATCGGATTGCTCTTCTCACCAGTGGGGGGATCGCCTTGATTCTGGCGGATCATCTCTCGTGGTTTCAGGTCTACACGATCATGGCCCTGTTGATGTTGATCGGTGTGATCACAACCTATTTTGCGGCGGAACCTGAACAGGACAGTCCTCCCCCATCGACACTCACGGATGCTGTTGTTAAACCCTTTCAAGCGTTTCTTCAAAAACGAGGCGCGATCTTGATCTTGGCGTTCATCTTGCTCTATAAGCTTGCGGATGGACTAGCAGGCCAAATGACAACTACGTTTCTACTGGATACAGGCTTTAGCAAAACGGATCTTGGTCTGATCCGCAGCGGAATTGGATTATTGGCAACGTTAGGGGGAACCTTGATCGGTGGGCTAGGGGTGAGTCGGTTGGGGATCTATTCCGCGCTACTCCTCTTTGGGATCTTGCAGGGTCTTAGTAATTTAGGATTTGTGGGGGTTGCAAGTTTAGGGCAAAACTATCCAGCTATGGTAGGCGCAATCATCCTGGAAAATGGAACAGGTGGAATGGGAACGGCTGCCTTTCTTGCCTTTCTGATGAGTCTTTGTGATCGGCAGTTCTCCGCAACTCAGTATGCTTTATTATCCAGTTTGTTTGCGATTGGGGGGATTGTTTCTGGATCGATCTCTGGCTATCTAGCTTCACTGGGTTGGATCCCGTTCTTTTTTCTCACGACCCTGGGTGCTGTGCCAAGTTTGCTATTGCTATGGATCCTAATTGTGCAAACCAAAACTCAAGCTAGGGCAACTCCAGAGGCAGGCTAGCTTCTTTTAACCAACTCGTGTAAGCATCAGGCTAGTTCAAAGCTCGTGGTTCGGGTATTCCGTCTTGAATGAACCGATAGAAATAATACTCGTCGGCAAGCGCTTGTTCCCCCAAGACATGGGCAAAGATCCCGGCCTCGATACACTTTTGACCAAACTCAACCGCTTCCTCACGTGAAACCTGCAAATAGTTTGCTAGCCAGGTTACTGCCTCGGATCCAATAAAGCTATTCTCGAACACGCGAAGGCCCCAACGATGTCCCCCGATCTGGAGCTGACCTGAGTTACGCATGTGATCACAAACACTCAGCAACAGAGTTTCATAAGGAAGATGTTCTAGATCAGGGGCATAGATGGCCAGTTGATACCCTGCTGAGTCTTTCAGGATGACACGTTGTTCCCATGGATTCTCAGGATTCTCCATCCAAGCTCGACAACGAGTGAGCGCCTCCGTCCACTCCAATTTTGTTTGCGATTCAAGGTAGAAGCTCCACTGCTTGAACTTAAATCCAAACCGGGGTTGTCCCCCAGGTCGTTGGACACCACAAAACTCGATCTCGTCTGGGGTTAGGATCAGCATCACATCCTCCAAGCAACAAGAGTCTCCCAACCACCATAGAAGCTCAATTTAGGCTTAACTCCAAGATCACTTTTCCTCGATCATCCAACACCCTGAACCAACCGGAAATTCAGGGCTGGGATGGGGGATCAGATCGTCCGAGATGCAAATCTCTTCCAACCCCCCTCTGGGAAATGCTACCGATCAGGGTGACGCTACTCCTGAGAAGCCAACTTATCAGAATGGTGACGATGAGCTCGTGGTGACAGACGGAGCAAACTTCCAGAGCTCGGCTGAACTGTTCAGGTTGAGGGCTTAGCGTCCTAATTGTTGAGCCAACTGCTGAACTAACTTGGGAATTGCTTCGTGGGCAGATTGGATCGATTGTTGATGTCGATCATCCCGAAACTCCTGTTCAAAACCCCCTTCACCCGATGAGGATAGAATCACACCGAGGCAGGCAGGATCCTTTTCCCGATCGTGCAAGCGAGTTTAGATCGGCTGGAGGATACGATCACTCTACTCAGCGGTTTACCTGAAGCACCATCCTAAAGAAAGCTCTATTTTGAAATTTATCGACTGGTTGATCCAACAAGCAGAACCATTCAGTGTCTAAACGTCATCAGGCGCAAATTCGATCGTTGCGTATAGATCGGCTAAAGAGACTTCGATTCCAAGCGAGGTTAGCAGGATCTGTCCCGTCTGATCATCATATTCATTGAATAACCATTGCCGATCGTTTTGGCGGACATAATGTTCCACATGGGGCTGGTATTGATCCACCAACAGATACTCTTCAAACGTCGGGATCGTGCGATAGGCTGCAAACTTATCAACTCGATCGTAGTTTTTGGTGGAATTTGATAACACTTCAATGATGAGGGTAGGGTTCGTGACCGTGTCTTTGCGCCCTTCCTGGAGAAGGATCGGATGTTTGACGATCATGAGATCTGGGTAAGTGTAAAGATTCTTTTGCGGGATCCAAAGTCTCAAGTCACCTCCGAAGACTCGATAAGGCTGATCCTTGAGCTTGAACCAGAGAAGGGCACTCAAGATCGTCACTAGTTCGCTATGGTTAGGGGTTCCTCCGGTCATGGGAACGATCGATCCGTTGTGGAACTCATGGCGGATCTCGGATTGATTGTCGAGATCGAAGTATTCCTCGGCTGTATATATTATGGGTTTTGAGAGGGTACTAGGCATGGATTTCGCCTTCGATCAGATTTAGAAGTGGGTCGGACGATTGATCGTAACTATGGATTATCTTTACATTGGCTTTCTGAGTCATAGGAGGTTGATCGCTGACTTGTAGGTAATGGGGCAGGAACTACATCACTAATCTAAAGCCAATCCCCAAGATCGGCAGCCACCCAAGCTAGCCACTCAGTTCTCCGAGATAGACAAGGGATCCCTCTCCCCTATCAGCCAGCCCAAGTTATCCCACCTCCAGATCCTAGGTTC
>CAZONZ010000190.1:0-4100 GCA_964581005.1 uncultured bacterium | reverse complement strand
GATCCCTCTCCCCTATCAGCCAGCCCAAGTTATCCCACCTCCAGATCCTAGGTTCCTAACCTAGGGAGAACTCACGATACAGCTATGAGAGTTCAACTTGCAACGGGAAAAAATGAGTCTGGATCAGGGAGAAATAGCTCTGCAGCAAGGAGAAATGACACTGCGGCAGACAGAAATGGCATTGCAGCTGGGAGAAATGACACTGCGGCAGGAAAAAATGACATTGCAGCTGGGAGAAATGACACTGTGGCAGGAATAAATGACATTGCAGCTGGGAGAAATGACACTGCGGCAGACAGAAATGGCATTGCGGCAGACAGAAATGACATTGCAGCTGGGAGACATGGCATTGCGGCAGACAGAAATGGCTCTGCAGCAGGTTGATCTGTGTGATGGTTAGTTCTCTCAGCGATGATCATTCAAGACAGTACCCTGGCAGAGCTGCTTGGACTAGTAAGGATGGAAAAGGGGACGTGATCCAGCCTCCAGCATGAGAGCAAGATTGAGATTTGGACGGGGTTTGATCGAGATGTTACGGAATATGACGGGATCGCAACCCGGAAAACGTAATAACTCTTCAGCAAAATCCGGCAAAACGAGGCGGATACTGAATTTAACGGTCGGATAGGCTGTACACGGAGCGCTTCACATCCGGTATGGTGTGAACGACATTCCGTGAACAGAGTTGTCGCCGTGTTAAGCCAAACCCATCCGCGTTAACCTGAGCCCCACGGCCCAGGCTTTTGAATGCTCGCAGCTGAGGTTAGCTCACTCGACACGGTCACCAGAGAAGAGATCAGGGAGATTCATGTTTATTGCAGTTGTTGGTTTAAGCCATCGCACAGCACCCGTCGAGATCCGGGAAAAATTGAGCATCCCCGAACATCAGGTGCAGGAGGCCATTACGCAGCTGTGCAGCTACACCCATGTCGATGAAGCCACGATCCTGAGCACCTGCAATCGCTTAGAGGTTTATATCGTCACGCCTGACATCGAAAGCGGTGTGCGGGAAACGATGCAGTTTTTGGCCGATTTCAAACAGTTATATCTCCCCACACTGCGCCCCCACCTCTTCACCTTGATCTATCAAGATGCGGTGATGCACTTATTGCGGGTGGCCGCAGGGTTAGACAGTCTGGTTTTGGGAGAAGGTCAGATCCTGTCCCAAGTCAAAACCACGCAAAAGCACGGTCAAGCCTGCAAGGGCATGGATCGCGTGCTGAATCGCCTGTTTAAGAGTGCGATCACAGCTGGCAAACGGGTCCGCTCCGAAACGGAGATTGGCACCGGAGCCATGTCGATCAGTTCGGCAGCGGTGGAATTGGCCCTCCAGAAACAAGGCACCCTAGCGCAGGGCAAGATCACGGTGGTCGGCGCAGGCAAAATGTCCCGTCTGCTGATCCAACATCTCCTGGCCAAAGGCGCGGTTGATGTGACCGTAGTCAATCGATCCGTGGACAAAGCCAAAGACATGCTGCGCCAGTTCAACCACCCGATCGAGGTGCAGCCCTTGGATCAGCTGCTGGATTGCGTTGCCGAGTCCAACATTGTCTTCACCAGCACAGGTGCCACAGAGCCGATCTTGGATCGCGCCCGCTTGGAGCCGATCCTGACACCTGGCCAAGCCTTGATGATGGTTGATATCTCGGTGCCCCGCAACATTGCCGCTGATGTCGAACAGATCGGGGGCGTGCATTGTTTCAACGTCGATGATCTGTCCAGCATTGTGGAAGAGAATCGGGCCTATCGGCAGAAGCTGGCCGCTGCAGCGGAAGTCTTGCTGGAGGAAGAAGCCGATCAATTCCAAGAGTGGTGGCGATCCTTAGAAACAGTCCCCACGATCAGCAGCCTGCGCCAGAAGGTGGAGACGATCCGGGAGCAGGAGATGGAAAAAGCCATGTCCCGCCTGGGCAAAGACTTCGCGGAGAAGCACTTAGAGGTCATCGATGCCCTCACCCGTGGGATCGTCAACAAGATTTTGCATGATCCCATGGTGCGGTTGCGAGCCCAGCAAGATATCGAAGCTCGTCGCGCAGCCATGCAGACTCTGCAAGAGCTGTTTAACCTGGAATCCCAGTTCCAAGCCCAGCAGGAGCGTCTCTAGATCCGTCTTTGGGAGCGGCTTGAGGATCTAAAGGCTCTTAAAGACCCGTACCTAAAGTTGCCTCCTGAGTTCCGAATGCTTCTCGTGATCAGGGTTAACGGATAAGCCAAACATGATCCAGCTAATCCAGCTAATCCAGAGCGTCAAGGTGATCTATATGATCAAGAGATCAAGACTGAGGGAGAGCGGTTTCGGCATGATGGCGGAGGCGATCCGGACTGAGAGGGCCGCGCAGATGGGACCAAGGTAGAGGATCAGTTGCAGACCACGTTTGATGAACATAGTGATCCAGCGGGGGCAGTTGCTCCCGCATTTGTTTGAACGCTCGTTTATAGCTACCCAGCGAGTCCCCCATCGATCGAGCCAGCTCCAGCACCTGGGAAACCCGTCGATCCCCCCGCGAGATCAACGCCTGGATCACGGACCAGTTGTAGCTTTCGGGCCGGAAGTCCACACCGATCGGACGCAAGGCTTTAGCTAAGGATTTCAGTGTTTTGTCAGCCGTTGGATCCACGCCATACCACTGAAAAGGCGTCTGAGCTTTGGGGACGAACGTACTACAGCCCAACGTGTAGCGCAACCGAGGCGCAACCTGACGGAGTTGGCGAAAGAGATCCACCGTAGCCTCCCGATCCTCCGGCTCCTCACTCGGTAATCCCACCATTCCGTAAAACTTGATCCCGGTGAGCCCTCCCTCCTGAGCATACGCCGCCGCCTGCAGGATCTCTGGGGTCGAAAGCTTCTTATTGATCACCTGCCGCAACCGTTCCGATCCCGTCTCAATCGCCACCGTGATCGATTTCGTCCCCCGCTGACTCAGAACGGTCGCTAACCGAGGCGTCACTGTCCCCGTTCGGACGGAAGCAATACTCAGCCGGACCTGATCAAACCGATCCTGAGCCAGATACTCCAACAACTCCATAAACTGCGGGTGCTGAGTTACGGACGCTCCCAGTAAACCGATCCGTTGGGTGTACTGCAAGCCGCGTTCTACAGCCGGGATCAGATGACCATCGAGATCGGCAGCCCGAAACGGCAGCGTCAAGTAGCTCGCCAGACAAAAGCGACACATTTCTGGACAACTCCGAACCACCTCCACCATGTAAATATTCTCCCAGGCAGCGTGAGGCGTCACGACCGTTGAAGTCGAGAGCGTGTTACCCCGATAGGTTCGTTTTTCTACCTGATCCGGGATCCCTGACTCTATCGGCTCAATGCTCTGGATCCGTCCACTTGGATCCTGGTAGGTCGGATCATACAAGCTGGGCACATAGATCCCTTGGACTTGAGCTAACTCACGCAACTTCGTTTGGCGGGGAGCCGTCCGCACGGCTTGATAGGCGGTGATCCATTCATCGATCAGTCCTTCTCCGTCGCCCATCAAGATCAGATCAAAAAAGTCTGCAAACGGTTCTGGATTGGCTGTCAGTACAGGTCCACCGCCGAAGATCAAAGGATCCTGCTCCTGACGCTGGGCTGCTCGAATCGGGATCCCGTACTCCTCCAACAGGTTCAAAATATTGATATAGTCCAGCTCCCACGACACCGAAAACCCGATCCATTCCGGATCCCGTGGCAGCGGATCGTGCAGATCGGTAAACAGACGCGCAACCGCCACATCCGATCGACTGGCCAGCATCGACCAGATCACTTGATAGCCAAGACTGGTGATCCCGACGGTGTAAGTATTGGGGAAGGCAAACAGGATCGGGACAGCATTCGGTTCAGGCTGGGCAGGGGTGAAGAGGATCTGCTCAGCAGCCAGGATGGAAGGAGATGGGCTAGTGATGGGCACAGGTGATCTGGAGGATAAGGTCAATCGGACTTTGACTATAGCTAAATCGATCCGCTCTTGACGATCCTCGCACTACCCATACAAGCTTTCTGCTCGCTGTGCCGGACAACCAGAGGGGTTACTCTTGGAGTTTCTGGACTTGCTCGATCGTCAATCCCGTAGCCTGACTGACCTGATCCAAACCCATCCCCATCTGGAGTA
>CAZONZ010000189.1:0-7776 GCA_964581005.1 uncultured bacterium | reverse complement strand
CCCTACAGCCGATCAATCGCTAGTCTTGAGCCATGAAGAAGATCCTGACCATTCTAGAAACCTCTGATCTGCACGCCAATATTTATCCCTGGGACTATTTCACGGCTCAGCCCGCTGAACATGGACTGGCCAAGATCGCAACCCTAATCCAGTTAGAACGCGCCGCCAATCCAACGGGAACGATATTACTGGATAATGGCGACACGATCCAAGGAACTCCTCTAGCCACCCAATACGTTCAAGCTCAGACCACCTCAGCCCCACACTTGGATCAACAGGATCAACAGGATCGCCAGAATCAACGAGATCACCAGGATCAGTGGGTTCAGACTCCCTTCTCGTCCACCACCGATCGTCGAGCTACCCCTGATTCCACCATTCTGCAGCAATCTCACGATCGTGATCCGCTTCCGTCCAATCGATCGTCCACCCGGTATCCGAACGATCCTCATCCGATGGCTGTGGTGATGAACTGGCTTCGCTACGACGCGATGACCTTAGGCAATCATGATTTCAACTATAGTCTAGATATCTTAGCCGCCTTTGATCGGGATCTGAGCTGTCCTCTCTTAGCCGCCAACATTTGCACGCTAGACGGTCGCCCCGCCTTCAAACCCTACCTTTGGAAGACCCTCGAAGGGATCCAGATCGCCATCTTGGGCCTAACCACCCCTCGGATCGATGTCTGGGAACAACCGGAAAACGTTGCCGGATTACGCTTCGATCCAATTCTGACCACTGCCCAAGCCTACCTCCCCACCCTCCGAGCCCAGGGAGCGGATCTGGTGATTATTTCTCTCCACAGCGGCCTCGATCGCGTGCCCTCCGATCGAAGTCCAGCAGGCTGGCTCACCGATCACACCCACTGGCATCCCACCGGCAGCCTCCCTGGCGAAAACGAAGCCATCCAACTCGCCGAACAGGTCCCAGGGATCGATGTCATCCTCTCTGGTCATACCCATCAACCGATCCCAGCCATGTGGATCAATAACGTGTTGATCACCCAGCCCCGCTTCTGGGGATCGCACCTCGCCAAAGTCACGCTCCACCTAGAGCAACACCAACATCGCTGGCAGATAGTGGACAAAAACGCCATACTTTTACCCGTTGCAGCGGTCCCTGCAGATCCAACCTTGCTCAATCTGACTCGATCACACCATGAACGCACTCTAGAATCTCTCAACCAACCCATTGGCCGCACCCTTACCCCTATTCCCGGTGGATATGAAGCCCGTTTCTGCTCTAGCCCCCTAGCTCAACTGATCAATCAAGCCCAATTCGCCGCTGTCAAAGCTGCTGGGATCCCCATCGATCTTTCCCTAGCCTCGATCTACAGCAATCTCAACGGGATCCAACCCGGCCCGATCACCCTCCGAGACGCCTACAGCATTGCCTTCTTCGATAACACCCTTTGTGTACTGGCGATCACAGGAGAAATCCTTAACCAAGCTCTAGAAAAAACGGCTGAATACTTCCAACAACTGGATCCGGATCATCTCCCCCCTGATCCCAAAGAGGTCTTGGCTGCCAACGCCCGCCACTACAACTGGGATATTTACGCCGGGATCGATTACACCCTCGATCTGACGCGCCCCTTAGGTCAACGGGTTACCCATCTGCGCTTCCATGATCTAGCGATCCACCCCGATCAACGGTTCCATCTGGTTCTCAATAACTATCGGGCCAGAGGCGGCGGCGGTTACGACATGTTCAAAACGGCGGAATCGATCTGGCAGCCTACTACCGAAGTCCGCGATGCTTTAGTGGACTACATCCAAGCCCATCCTGATCTCAACCTTCAACCCGATCCGATCAACTCCATGCAGCTGATCCCAGATCTCTATCAGATCTATTTTGGCCAATCCGCGCTCCTCACCTCGAAGTGCTAGGCAGCGTTTGATCCTAAAAAGTTCTCAACCGGGAGCTGTCCCCTGATGCTCAGTCTTGATCCACTTGAGCCGTTTCGGTTGGACACACATCCGGGCCGTCGTCACGATCATGACCGGGAACCAATGCAGCATGTAAACAAAGCCTAAGGTTGCCTCTCGGATCAACCTCCATCCTCGCCGATCATGTACTTGCCCTAGCCCACACACAAATCCAAACACTGATGTTGCTCCGACCACCGTGCCAAGCGGTAGCAACACGGATCGATCTCCAGTCATCAGAATCCAAAGCAAATCCGGGATCAAAGCAACCGGGAACAGGTATTGCGAAATGAAAAAAGCGATCAGATCAAACGTCTTGAGGGTGTGCAAACGATTGCTGAGGATCCCTGGCCAGTAATCGAGATAGCGCTGATACCCTCCTTCGGCCCACCGACTCCGTTGATTCCAAAGATTGATCCAACGGGTGACTCCTTCTTCTTCGACTGCGGGATGGGTCACGAAGGCAATATCCACACCAGCAAGGTGCAACTTAATCGTGAGATCCAGATCATCGGTCAGAGTCTCCTCATTCCACCCCCCACATTTTTCCAGAACATCCCGCCGCACAAATTGACCATTCCCGCGCAGCTCACCGATCCCTTCAACCGCGATCCGTTGCTGCTGGAAGTAGCTATCAAACGCCATTTCCACCCGTTGGCCCCGTGTCCAGACATTGAAGTCAGCATTGGCGATCGCTTTCCGCACCTGAACAGCTCCGATCGGACGGGCTTTGGGATCTTTTAGATCTTTCGGATCTCCGGCATCCTTGGGCTCAGGACTGGCAAATAAGGGCAACGTCAAGCGCAACAGATCCGGAGGCACCTGAGCATCCGCATCACAAACAAGAATGATCTCTCCCTGCGTCAAGGGTAAAACTTCATTCAAAGCCCCTGACTTGCCCCCTGACGATCCAGGCTGACGATTATGCACATGGAGATGAGGAAGTCGAGTTTGATGCTCGGCCAAGATCGCAGCCGATCCGTCCGTACTGCCATCATCGATCACCCATAGCTCCGTGTGACTCTGGGGATAATCCAATTCAGCCAGGGTTGCCAGCAAACGAGGCAGAACCTTCTCCTCATTTTTAGCTGGGATCAAGATTGAAACCTTGGGCAGGAAAATCGGATCTGAAGGTGTTTCGGCAGCTGGGTCCACTGAAGGAGTCTCTAGGGGTGTGGATCGATCGTTGGGCAGATCCAACTTCGGGGGCAGGGGAGCTGGTCGAGCACTGATAACTCGGATCGCGTGGATCCAGAAGAGGATGGCCAGGATATAGGAAATCCACCGGGTGATCGGCAGCAGATGCATGAGGGTTACAAGTCCCCACACCCCGATCAAAACGAGCGCTGCTTTGAGACGGCGACGCTGAGTAGATGTCAGGATCCAGTCAGGGAGGTGTAACTCGTCGAGCGGGTCACCCTCTAGCCAAATCGACTCCGGCATAGTCTATCGTCATCCACGGAAGGGTCCATAACCTGCAGGAAGGTGGGGAACCTGATCAATTTGATTCTCATGTCAAGATCCCCATCGGTCAAGAGCAACCTGGCCAAGCGTAGACTGGCACACGCTAACCGATCGAGGGCGTCCTAAAGGGTGCCGCGAATTTCTTTGATCACCCCATCTTCAAGCAGGATCTCGACTCGCATTTTTTCAACCAGGTTATCCCCTTCCTGCACGCGGAAGAAGCTTTCAATATTTCCCTGGTAAACTTCCTGCTCCGGTTCAAGCTGGCTGAGTTGATTCAGCTGATTCAGCAGTTGATTTTTCTGATCCAGGAGTTTGATCTTCTGCTCGTTCACCTGGGTTTTGACCCGTTCGATCTGTTGGGTAGCTTGGGGGCCAGCGGGAGTGGTGGTTTGCTTTTCGATTTCGGCAATGGCCCGTTTCCCCTGAAATTCCAACTGTTGGATCTGGGTATCCATAGTTTGGACCTGGCGTTGGAGCTGCTGCTGCATCTCGTTCTTCCAGAGGGGGGTGACCCGAACCTTGATCGGGATGTTTCGTTTCAGCAACAACTGAGGACTAGCGGTAGTGTCTTCCATAATCCGGGGATAGAGAGCTCGGTTCCGTTTTTGACCGACTTCCATAGTAAGGGGATCTGCTCCAAAGGAAAAGGTTCGTTGGTTCGTTCGTTCATGGATCTCGTCGTTGGCAGGAGGAGATCGGTCTGGAGCACTTGGATCGAGGGATGAATGGCTAGGGATTCGATGCGCTGGGAGTGGACGGGTGCGGTTAGGATGAGAGATGCTCTCAACGATGGCTTAAGCGTGGTTGGATCCTGCAAGAAGGGTTAGATCATGGTGGGATCGTGATCAGAGAGTTGTGAATTCTGTTTTTTCCTGTTTCGTTCCTGGTTGAGTCACCTGATCATGTCTGCAGTTGTTTCTTCTTCTCCATCAGCCGTCCGGATTGGATCGCGTAAAAGTGAGCTGGCGATGGTTCAAACCCATTGGGTCCAACAGCAGCTCCAAGGGCATTATCCCGATCGGAGTTTTGCGATTGAGGCAATGTCTACTCAGGGAGACATTATTCTAGATGTCGCCTTGTCCAAGATTGGCGATAAAGGACTCTTCACCAAGGAGCTAGAGGTTGGGTTGTTGCAGCAAACCTGTGATCTCGCAGTCCACAGTCTCAAGGATCTGCCCACTCATTTACCTGAAGGCTTAACCTTAGGAGCGATCACCCGCCGCGAAAATCCGGCTGATGCCTTGGTCGTTCATGAATCCTATCGAGAGTACCAACTGGAAACGTTGCCCCCTGGAACAGTGATCGGAACCTCATCCCTACGGCGGCTGGCTCAATTGCGCTATGCCTTTCCCCATCTAGAATTCAAAGATATTCGCGGCAACCTGAATACCCGCTTAGCCAAACTTGATCAAGGTGATTATGATGTTTTGATCCTGGCTGTGGCTGGGTTAGAGCGGTTGGGGAAAGGAGATCGAATTCATCAAGCGATTGATCCTAGTATTTCACTTCATGCCGTGGGTCAGGGGGCTTTGGGGATCGAGTGTCGAGCTGAAGATCCTGAGATCTTGAGTTTGCTGCAGCCTCTGGTGGATCGAGAGACTCAGATCTGTTGCTTGGCGGAGCGAGCATTACTGCGAACGCTTGAAGGGGGCTGTCAAGTTCCCATCGGGGTTCACACTGAGATCCAAGCAGATCAGCTGACCCTCACCGGCATGGTGGCCAGTCTAGATGGTCAACGCCTGGTTCGAGATCAGGTAACGGGATCCGCCACAACACCCGAAACGATTGGGATTGACTTAGCGGAACAGCTCAAGCAGCAAGGGGCAGCAGAGATCCTGAAGGAGATCTTTGAGGGACTGGGCATTGAGCAGCGAGGTCAGGGGTAGATCCAATCAGGAACGAGAGACGGATCACCCTACCTCAGAGCAAGGGTTAGAAGTTGATTGGATCCAAAATAAGCTAAGCTTTATTTAACAGAACTTAACAACAGAGTCTCGTGGGTTTAAGCGCATCTTCGGCTAACTGGCTTCGATCCTGGGGTCAGGATCTGAATCCGGATTCAACCTCGGCTTCTTTCTCATTGCCTGGGGCTGAGACAACAGGCTGGCCGTTACACCTTCTCTGGCAAGCGGATCCTCAACACTTAACCTATGGACTCCCCAAGGATCTCTTCGAGTCCGTTGATCCGGGTTGGCAGCTCCTATTGCTGGGGGATGGCTACACGACCCGCAACTTACAGCTTCTGATCGGCGATACCATTACTCCCCACGTGATCGAGAGTGTTGCTACTCAATCTGACACAGAGGCCGCCCCACCTGAACTCCATCACCTTGGATCGGATCTGATCCGTCGCCGGGTTTGGCTCAGTCCTACCCATAAACCGATTCCCCTCCTTTATGCCATTTCTTGGTGGGATCCCATTCAGATGGATCAGTATTTTGCCAACCCCGATCTACCGATTGGCCAAAGTTTAGCGCAATCTCAACTGGAGATCTTTCGAGACATTTGTAGTCTTTATGTGGGCTATTCGCCATTCTGCACTCGACTATTTCAAAAGCCAGGTCCATTTTGGGCTCGACATTATCTCCTTCGACATCAACAAAAACCTCTAACCCTGATCTATGAAGTCTTTTCGCCTGATTTGGCCGCATACTTAAACAGTCCTGCCCCTATGATCAGAGCAAGTCATTGAGATCTGAGATCGTGATCGACGTCCTTCGCAAACTCTACCGGCTAGGCTTGGAGCACTGCGCCGGATCTTGATAGAGCTAGAGCTCTAGAAGCAGTTAGCGATCGATGAAAACAGACAAAAAGCTAAGACAAAACGAGTGGGAATGTTGAGACAGGTGCGGATCATGTCAGGACTTTTAGAGGGAACACCTTGGTTCAGATCATCAGGACACTTACGATCGCCTGCTTGATAGCAGACTCCATGTGATCAGTCAACAGGACAAAGCGTATTCTGGTAAAGCGAGTAAAGTTCAGGTAAATGGTGGATTAAAGTTTGATCCATTTCAGAGCAGTCTCAATAGCAAGAATGTTAAACTTTACAAACCTGTTGCTTAACCCTCTGTCACGCTTTAGATCAAAAGGTAAACAATTGTGAGGAGAACAGGTTAAGGAAGCCGATGGTTGGCGTTAGCGTATTCAGTGTTACGGATCGATGAGGCAAGATGTGGTAAGCAGCTAGAGCCTTGTAGAGTCAAGCCTACCGGATCAGAATTTTGCGAAATTTAGTTCTTTTTCCTAATGAAAAAATACCTATCCTATTGTAAACTTGTGTATAGCCGTCGCTTGTTGCTGCAGCTCACCCCCATCTGACAGAGAGAGCCCTCATGTTCCAAACCCTCGATCGCCTCCCCGAAACCGCTGCTGACCCGATCCTTTGCTCCTACACCAACCGCACCGGTACCCTCCAAGTTGCCCGGATCACCAATGTCCCTGGCTGGTATTTTGAACGAGTTGTCTTCCCTGGCCAGCATCTTCTGTTTGAGGCTTATCCCCAGGGGATTCTAGAGATCCATACCGGAGCTCTTGCCAGTGCTATCCTCACCGATCAGATTCCTTGCTTTGCTTTGGATACGGATCCTAACCTCACTCCACTTGTCCAATCCCAGGTTGTTGTGACAGCTTGATCCTTTGAGTTTGAGCAGAATTCTCCTCATTGATCGAAACTTGGCTTTATTCATCCCCTCCAAGCATCTCATTCGCCTCCTGATCTGCTCGACAGGAGGCTTTTCGCTGTGATTCATGGTGCTGAGATATTGTATCAGCTTACTTAATGATCAGAACTCCCATTCTGAAACACTTTAGGCTAGACCACGTCAACATTTTTATTATCTCTAGTACCAGAGAACGATCAATCGCTGCGTAACGCACTACAGCTTGAGTTAGCTCGTCCAATAAAGCCAAAGTGAGGGGTACCGATCGTACTTCCTTCTGTACGTTCGAATGCCTATTGGAATAAGTGGTTTAGCCTCTCGTTATTTTTGTAGATCGTAAGCTGAAATAATCGTTCACTCTCAATAACCTACTATGATTTGCTAGTTCGTGAATGGATTCTCAACCTACTCACCCGATACCCATTCGCAACTCTCAGATATTGGGGAGCGATCGGCTTCTCTGCTCTGGGAGTAACCATGTCCCTGAATACCTGTGTTCAGATGTTGACTCTGGGAGCCGATCCAGCTGTGGATCCACCTTTAGCTAAGTCGAATGGTTGCCCTGAGTAGCACAACTTTCACCCAGATTGGCCTTGGAAAGGGATATCCGTAGGGGAACCGAGGGGAACCACACAGGGCAACCCAATCTAGTACCGCAACCTACCCCGGCAGACGGAAACCGATCCGACCATTATCAATATCAAACAGCACGTCCAGAT
>CAZONZ010000188.1:5417-7838 GCA_964581005.1 uncultured bacterium | reverse complement strand
CTTTGATAAAGCACTGCTTCATTTCTTCGAGCACTTGGGCATCCACCGAAGCCGTCCGTGCCCCAGCTTGAGCAGCCCAGCATTTCAACCCTTCGATCTGATCACGGGCAATCGCTGCTAGGGGCACTGTTTCTTGGATCGCGGTCACAATATCAGCTGTTGTAAAATCCCGTCGGTGGGTGTTGCCCATACCGCCAAAGGCTTGATACATCGCATCCACGATCACCTGCTCGATCTCCGCACCACTAAAATTGTCAGCTTGACGGGCCATTGCTTCTAGATCGAATTCACGTAAACGGTTGGGGCGAAGTTTCTGGAGATGCACTCGAAAGATCTCTTTCCGCTCCAATTCAGTGGGTAAATTCAAGAAAAAGATCTCGTCAAACCGGCCTTTTCGTAACAATTCGGGTGGTAGTAGACGCACATTGTTCGCCGTCGGCACAATAAATTCAGGAATGGTTTTCTCCTGCATCCAGGTGATCAAACTGCCAAACACTCGCCGACTGGTTCCCGAATCCCCATCCGTTCCGCTGGAGATATTGCCAAAGGCTTTATCAATCTCATCGATCCAGAGCACACAGGGAGCCATAGCCTCAGACAGTTGGATCATCTGCCGAACTCGACTTTCACTTTCCCCCACAATTCCAGCAAACAACCGCCCTGCATCCAGACGCAACAACGGTAACCGCCATTCATTTGCGATCGTTTTGGCCGATAATGATTTCCCCGTTCCTTGGATCCCAACCAGCAAAACTCCTTTAGGATTTGGCAGTCCATAGCGGCGAGCTTCTTCGGTAAACGCTTCTTGACGAACCCGCACCCATTGTTTGAGATTATCCAGCCCACCGACATTTTTGAGAGTTTCACGAGTGGTAAAAAATTCCAGGACCCCTGTCTGCCGGATCGCCTGCTTTTTCTCGTCTAGAACAAGATCAATATCGGCTTCATTGACCTCTTGCTTGGCTGCCAGTGCTTTAGCCAACACCCGTCGGATCCGTTCTCGACTCAATCCTTGACACGCTTTTACGAGCTGCTCCCGTGCAAGAGTTTGCAGCTTCAGTTTGTCGGGAGCTACATAGAAATCGATCAGGCGATTGATCTCCTCCGTCGTCGGTAACGGAATATCAATCACGGTGATTTCTTCAGCCAGATCGGTGGGTAACTCCAGTGTATGGCTCAGGATCACCAACACCTTGCGGCTCCGTTTCAACTCCCGACTCAGATTTTTTAATTCCCGCACGATCGGCGCATTTTTTTCACTGGAGGCATTCCGTAAGACAACATGCAGATCCCGCATGATAAAAATCGTATCTTCCTCTGGAGAAACCCGCAGGATTCGCCCTAGGGCTCCAATCACCGATCCCCGATCCTCGCCAGTATCCTCCCAGCCCCGCACCAGATCCCATACCAATAATGTGCGAGCTGGATCGGCTCGATCCGCAACTCGAACCATCAACTCCTCAGCCGGTTCCTCTTCTGGAGCCACCAGATAGACCATAGGGTAACGAGCCCGGATCATCAGATCGAGGAGGGTAACCAATTCAGCTTGGGGTTCGAGAGCTGAGATCTTGGGAGTGAGAAGCTGTGTCATACGATTGGCAGGAGTCACACGATCAACGCAAGGAGCTATTTCCGCAGTATAAGACACCTTCGAGGGGGAGGATCTCTCCCTGATCCAATCCAGAAGTGCAGAGCGGGTCAAATCTTAAATTAGAGAGATTATAGGGAGATCGTCGTTTCAGGGATCTCAAACCGTCGTAAATTGGCTGTCAAACGGATTGGGGACAGAGGGAATCGGGGCAACTTGAAAGAAATAAGCTCGGATCTCCGGTCCAAAGTGGATCGTGTCGCCGCTTTCAAGATAATGGGTGGCGATCCGAACTCCGTTGACAAAGACCCCGTTGGTACTCGATCGGCCTTTGCGGTTGCCATCGATCAGGCAGTACGTAAAGCCCCCTCGCATCTTCTGGCTGGGTACCCGAACGAGATAAGCATGGCGGCGGGAGACAAACCGATTCACGATCCGGATGGCATTCGACTGATCTCGACCAATGGCAAAAGCATCCCCTCGCAAAATGTAGCTGCAGGGTCGATCGGGGTGGCAAATCGACAAACTAAATTCAGGATACGGGCGAGGTTGTTCAGGTACATCATCAAATATATGGTCAAAAGCTGGCTTGGGCGTTGCTGCAGCCAAACCAGTCCATTCTGTTGAAGATCCTTCGATCGTGGTCAACCTGCCTAACCTCTGCTACTGAGCTTGACTTTATCAAAAAGCGATACACTACGATACCGCATTCCCACGGGAGAGGAGCAAGAGCCTCCCCTAGGGCATACCATGCTGGAACCGCCATACCAGACCTTACAGATCATAGATCAATCCGACAAAATCAGGGATCAGCGTTAAGTCGGAACTCCTGA
>CAZONZ010000188.1:0-5317 GCA_964581005.1 uncultured bacterium | reverse complement strand
TTTGAGCATTACGTTTGAGCACTGCCTGCTAAATTCACCTGCTGGATTAACTGTGAGGTTTGGTTGTGAGTTCCCCTTCTCTCGCCCTAGATCGCCGTCTTGATATTGCGTCTGAAGCCGCCAGTGCTGCAGGTGGGCTCTTGCGGGATTACCAATCTAGTCAGTTACAAGTCCAGGAAAAACGTCCCGGCGATCTAGTCACAGCTGCAGATCGAGATGCAGAGGCTCTAATTTTATCAATCTTGGAGCGTCATTTTCCCGATGATGACATGCTGACAGAGGAATCGGGCCAACATGGAAATCGAGGCAGCGAATTTTGGTGGGTCATCGATCCGTTGGATGGAACCACTAACTATGCCCATGGTTATCCCTTTGCCTCAGTCTCGATCGGGTTACTCTACCAGCGCCAGCCGATCTTGGGGGTGGTGTACGATATCTTTCACGATCGATTATTCCGCGCCAGTTCTGGCCAGGGAGCAACCTGTAATCGTCGCCCGATCCAGGTTTCCCAAACAGCTCAGCTGAGTCATAGTTTGCTGGTGAGTGGCTTTGCCTACGATCGACGCGAAACTCAGGATAATAATTACGCCGAATTTTGCCATTTCACACATCTGACGCAGGGGGTGCGGCGGGGTGGATCAGCTGCGGTGGATCTCGCCTATGTCGCAACAGGTCAGCTGGATGGCTACTGGGAACGTGGACTATCTCCTTGGGATATTACCGCTGGAATTGTGTTGGTCCAGGAGGCAGGAGGCAAGGTTACCGCTTACGATGGATCCCAAGTGGATGTCTTTTCAGGGCGACTGCTGGCGACAAATGGGCAGATCCATGCTGAAATGCAAACAGAGCTAGCCCTTGTGCAGCCGCTAACGGAGACCTTTCCGATGGGACGATCCACTGCCAATGCTGCTGTTGTCAGTCACTAGAGGTCAGAACCTTGAGGCTTGAACGATGACTGTTTGTGGATCGGAAGGAGTGTTATTCGGATTGGAATCATGCTGATCGCGCCTCGTAATCCCTACCTTTGGCTATGGCTGATGATCCTGATGGGCCATTGGGTTCAGGTGGATCCGGTTACGGCAGGCTCACAACCGCCTTTTGAGTTATCCGCAGATTCATCCGCATCTGTTGATCCGTTAGCATCCCTTGATCCTTCAGCTCCTTTAGATCAAGTAGATCAAGATTATCGACCTCATCCAGCTGGATCCCTGAACAGCAAGGATCACGGGCAAGCAGGATCACCCTCTCCTCCTCCGGCATCCTCTCACCCTCGGTTCCACCTCTCAACCGATCCAGGATGGCTAGCCCAAGCTCCTGAGCCAACGCCTTCTCCTGATCAGCATTGGGCTCGAATTCAGGCCGAAGAGCAGATCCGCGTAGGTATTGATCCGAGCCTGGGAGAGACCTATTTGTATGTTGATCCGGACACACGCACCTATACTGGGTTTGAATGGGATATCCTGCAAGCTATCGCAGCCCATTTGAATGTCGCCGTGCAGCCGATCTACATTCCGTGGGATCAGCAGTTAGCATCGCTACAGCAGGATCAAGTTGATTTAATTCTGGGAGCCCGTGAAGCTGAGGGGATCCATTCAACGGAGTTTCTGGCTACCCAGCCCTACTACTTCAGTCCCCAACGGCTCGTGATTGTGCAAACCCAAGACCAAGATCCGATTGAGCAACTCTCAGAACTGTTTGGCCAGAAGGTGGGGATCGTGGTCAACAGCACAGGGGCGGCCTTGCTAGAAACCTATAACCAACGTCGAGGTCACGCGATCCGCCTGTTTGCCACCCGTTACCCAGAGCGTTTGTTTGATCAGCTTCGCAATGGGCAGTTAGATGCGATCGTGATTGATCAGCCGGTTGCCGTTGCGGCTGTGGCAGAATCAGATCCACCCTTGATGATCTCAGGACCGCCCTTGTTCCCGGTTCCCTTGGTGGGGGTTGTGTTGGCGGATCAACCTTCCCTCAAACAGGCCCTGGATGCGGCGATCTTAGCGTTGGAAACCAATGGAACCTTGAAACAGATACTGGAGGATTGGCAACTATGGGACCCCACAGTGACCCCCCTCGCATCGAACGAGGACTAGCCCGTTACGAGCCGGATTATTTTGCTGCATTGGGGGTTCCTCTGACCGCTGATGCCAAACAGATCAAAAAAAGCTATCTGCTGGCGGCCAAAGCTCTGCACCCGGATCGGTTTGTGGGTCAGCCGGAGGCGATCGAGCAGGCCAATTGGTTGTTTGCCAAGTTAATCAACCCTGCCAATGAAGCACTCAGCAAAGATAAGGATCGGGCGGAGTATGAGGCTGTGATCCAACTGCGGATCCGGCGATTGGTGGAAAAGGGGGAAGAATCCCTCTGGCCTGATACAGAAGCTGTGCGACTGTTGCGACGGACCAAAGAATGGGAAACAGCTTACGTTGACGCGGTGAAAGACCTGGCTGGCCAACAGTTTAGTTCACTCGATCAGGTTCTGGAAAAAGCGAACGAGTTAAGTGAGCTGAATTTGGCCTACTTACTGCTGAAAGGTGGAGCCGCGAACAGACTTGCCCGTCGCAGCTCGATGCCCGTTCCCAGCCCCGCTATGTCTTCGGCAAAACCAGCCCCATCCAGCTCAACATCGGCATCCACTACCCCACCTGCTGCACAGCCAAGTTCTGGAGCCCCTCCTGCTCGTCCAAAACCCCTTAGCTTTGGGGAAACCCGCTATAACCAAGCGATGGAAATGATCGAGCGGAAACAGTACAAAGAAGCGATCCAATATCTGGGAATTGCGATCAATGCTGAGCCCAACCAAGCCCGCTACTATCTGCAACGAGGTCTGACGTATCTGAAGATGGGCAATTCAGGCATGGCCAAGGCTGATCTCCAGAAAACCTTGCGTCTGGAGCCCACCAACACCGATGCCCAGAAAGCCATGAAGCAGATCGAAGCCAGTGCTCCTCAATCCTCAACGGGATCGGAGACACAGCCCCCTCAATCCTCAAAAGCAAAAGCGGATGGAGATCAGGGCGGAGGCTTACTGAAGCGCCTCTTTAACCGCAAGTAAAAGTGAATAAGTCCGTGGCAATGGCAAATTCGCTGATGAGTCTGTTGCACTTGCTCAATCTGGCGTTGGATCAACTGTTGGAGAGCCTGTTGGCCCAAAACTGTGCACCCAGGCTTAATGGAATGGGACACAATCCCTTCCACGATAGGGTTGAAATCAATAATGCTGAAGAGACGAGTCTGAACACTCAAACTCTACGCCTTTTCCTGTCACTACGTCTTTTTTCGTTTCTTGTCCTCTTGGTCCTCTGTTGACTTCCAGCTATAGAAAGGCTACAATCCTCATCCTATGGTTCAACCTCGATCGGAAGGATCTGTAAGGGCTGTTAACTCAGAGGTAGAGTACTACCTTGACACGGTAGGAGCCACTGGTTCAATTCCAGTACAGCCCATGAAGCTAGATCCCGCTCCCAGGTCGGGTCTTGTTGTTTTCACCCTCTGCAACGCTTGCTGTTTTTGTGTCCCGGTGGGCTTGGTGATTGGTGATTTGCTAGGACAGGCTAGAGTTTACTAGGGTTTCATGGTCTGCACTAGGCGTTTGTGTCCCATGTGTGTCCCTGATCGGGGACATGGGCAAATTGGGGACACACGAGGAGGAGGGTGGATGGATCGAATGAAGGGTGTCTCAATTGGACTGAATCATGGGTACCTGACATTGAGGTTTCGTGATCCTAGTGGCATCGGTGACAACTTAAGCAAGAAATGCTTTTGTCAAGAGGGTTCCATCATTTGCTGATTGATCTCGATTATGGGGATGTTGAGGCCCGCAGGTTTCGGGTGCTGGCTCCGGATCCGCACAGTTTTGATGGGGATGGGGTGGGTTGTGAAGGAGGGTGGTAGGAGCTCTCTATGCCTGTTTTGGTTCTGGGGGGTAGAATGAATGTAGATGTGGCGCAGCCAGGGTTGAAGGTAAAGAGAAAAGAGAAAAGAGAAAGCTGTGATCAGATTATTCATAAGAAGAAGGATTGGCCGATGAGACAAGCAGAGCTTATGGGGAGAAGGGAAAATAACCGTAAGCCCTATCCTATAACGCTCCTACCCCATCACTACTTCTGGAACACCAGCAAATTTCTGAACAAGGTTCCTGCTCCTGCTACTGACTCTCAGCACTCCTAGATCCATCTGCGTAGTTGGGATCTTTGATGACGTGATCTTACGTCTGACAGCTCTGAGCTGGGGGACCTGGTTCCAATGGGATGATGGCGGGATCCACAAGCCTTCTGGGAGCATGATTTCTTAAGAAAGATTTCTTAAGCAGGTGAAACATCTTTGATCAAGATCATGATTAAGTCTGAGTTGCCCAAGTCCTGAGCCTGAATGGTGATGAGGTTAACATGCAAATCGATCTGCACGAAGATCAAATCGTTTGTTGTCCCAACTGTGGGGGAGCAGCAAAGCGCCACTGTGTCCTAAGTTCAGTTTCAGGTTTGTCCGATTGCCCTGAGCATTTTCTCTGCCGAACTGAATGTGAAGCCTGTGACTACTTGATGACTGTATGTATTCTGGAAAACGAGATCATCAATGTTTACTCCCCAGAGATCTCAACGTTAGTTCAGGCCAGCGCATAGTTCAGTTCAATGTTTTGATCCATTCGAGAGCACGGGATCTGTTTGTTGGGGATCACGGCCTTGAAGCTGCGTGAAATGATACTCCACGGCCCCTGTGATCACATGGTTCTCTGGGTAGGCATAGTCCCGCCGCACGAGCTCTCGAAACGCCTGCTCGATCGCATCAAATCCAGCATTCGGGATCTCCAAGATCGCTTCATTGACAGTTAAGATCCCCTGGCGCTCTCGTGCCAAACGCATGATCTCTCGCATCAGAGCTTCACCTTTGAGTGGGGGGTGTTTTGGTTCAGGACTGCCTGCTTCTAATAACGCCTGTTGCCTGTTGTAGTCTTCGACCATCTGGGGAATCAAAAACAGATCGATCACTTGACCGACCCGAAATAAGCCCCACGTTAGCGCCCACAGAGCACCTGTGCGCCACTTGCCCAGATAAAACCGATGCAGGCCACTGACCGGACTAAAAAAGCCAACGATCCAGAGAGCATAAGCTGTCGTGACGGATCGAGGGGGATGAGTTGAGGATGATGAAGGGGTGGAGTCAGGAGACATAAGAAGTTAGCCAGGAATGACTGCTATGCGGCATCTTGGATATTTCTCTACTTTAGATCACACCAAATCCCCCCTGGATCGAGATCCCGCACGTTTGAGTTAGAAGTGGGTAGCCCTCCCCCGGAAAGGATCGCCAAAAGCAGGGATCT
>CAZONZ010000187.1:0-7944 GCA_964581005.1 uncultured bacterium | reverse complement strand
GTTAGGTTGGCTGGATCCTATCGTGACACCTGATCACGATGGATCGGACTGACTACAGACTTGCCACAGACTTGCCACAGACTTGATTAAGAGAATGGAATGGATGGGTCGGGTGGGGTTCGAACCCACGGCCAATCGGTTAAAAGCCGAATGCTCTACCGCTGAGCTACCGACCCAGTCTATTTTGGGTCACATTTGCTAGGCTAACACAGATCCGATCGAGATCAAGATAACAATCTGGGTATCCTGAGCCTCTGGGCCAAAGCGCACAGGCCATTTCTCCAGCTATCGGATCATCCGATCATGTGCTCAACAGGACTTGGGGGTTGTGAGATCGGCCAGATAGAATAGCAGGGTTATGCAGGCGTTCCGTGGATGGCGAGAGGAGATCAGCAGGCGTGGAGTTACTGGAATACCAAGCAAAAGGGCTGTTCCATCAAGCGGGAATCCCGATCCTACCCTCGGAACGCATTGATCATCTGAGCCAACTCAAGCGTCTGAAACTCCCCTACCCAGTTGCGCTCAAGTCGCAGGTGCGCGGGGGCGGACGGGGAAAAGCTGGTGGGGTCCGATTTGTGGACAATACGATCGATGCGATTGCTGTCGCTCAAACCCTGTTTGGGATGCCGATTCACGGTCAATATCCCGCCGCCTTGCTCGCCGAAGTCAAATATCGATCAGCTCAGGAATACTATCTGGCGATTGTGCTGGATCGATCGGCGCGACGGCCTCTCCTGCTGGGATCCGCTCAAGGGGGGATTGAGATTGAATCACAGCTGGAAACGATCCACCCCATCTGGATCAAAACTGAATTTTCTCCCTACTACGCTCGCCAGTTAGCCCTGCGCATGGGTCTGAGTGGGGATCTCCTCCTGGCTGTGGCTGATGTGGTTGAACGGATGTACAAGCTGTTTGTTGGTTTTGATCTGGATCTGATTGAGATTAATCCCCTGGGAGTGGGGGAGGGATCAGAGGTGATGGCTCTGGATGGCAAAGTTGTGGCCAATCCGGATGCTTTGCAACGTCATCCGCAACTGATCGAGCTCCTGGCTGGCCAAGCTCGTAAAACAGCGGTATCGACACCTGCGGCAGGACCACGCTTTGATCGAGAATATCCCAGCTGGAGTCGGGGCTGGCAACCCTCTCTGGGGCTGGCAAGTGCTGCATCCTCAACGGGATCGCTGGAGTTCGAGCATTCCGATCTAACGGCTTCCGCTCAAGCTCATGGGTTGGACTGGGTCGAGTTGCCTCCAGGGAATGTCGCGATCCTTGGTAACGGGGCTGGGTTAACCCTGGCAATGATGGATCTGATTAGCCAAGTGGGGGGTAAACCTGTTAATTTTCTTGACATTGGCAGTATGGCCTCTCTAGTGGAAGTGGATCAGGGGTTGTCCTTGATCTATCGCTTCCTCTCTCGGTTTTTCTACCCACCTGTCCAGATCCTGATGATTAATCTCCTCGGTATTTGGGCTGATGGGGATCAACTCTGCGAAACCTTGATCCATTACCAGTCTTACTATGCCACCCGTTTACCCCATCCCCCTCACGTGATCGCGCGGCTGGTGACTGCAGATAAACTGTCCACGCCCTTTGTGACCCTTCAAACTCGTCTGCAAGCAGCAGGGATCACGGCTTTTGAAGAATTGGATGCCGCCCTGTTAGTCTGTGAGCAGCATCTGCAGCAGGTTGATCCAGTTGCTCAGGTGTAGGGGAATTGGGGTCTCGATCCAAACCTCAGAGGGATTTACGCGATCGATTGGGGAGCTTATGACCCATCCAAGGCTGGATCGCTCATACTAGGGAAAGTGGTCACCCTTACTTTTAGCCCCAGATGGCTACTAGGGACAGTGGATGTGAGTTAATCTCCAGGTTAGGATGATGCAACTTCGACGGGATCCGCAAACTGGTCCGTTTTTCGGTCTCAGTCTTTTGATCATGGGGCTAGCCGTTCCGTTATTCATCCTCAATGGTGGATCTCAAAGTTTGGCTGGTTGTGATGAGAGCTACTATGCTCAGATGGCCCGTGAACTACTCACCTCAGGCTCGTGGCTGATCCCTGAGTTTTTAGGCGAACCGTTTTTTGAAAAACCGCCCTTGTTACAGTGGCTTGTGGCTCTGAGCTTCCGGCTCTATGACATCAACGAGTGGTCAGCCCGCTTGCCTGGGATCCTCTGTGGGTTGGGATCAATTCCTCTAATCGGTTGGATTGGTCGTCAGTGTTTACCGACACGAGCGGCTGCGATCGGAATGGCTGTCTTGCCCTTAAGCTATCTCTGGATCCAGGAAGGGCGTTTAGTAGGACAAGATGTACCCCTCACGTTTCTGGAGCTCCTTGGCATTGCTGCGTTGATCGGGGGGATGCGTGGATCGCCGTTTTGGTTTGGTGTGACGGGTCTGGCCCTTGGCTTAGCCCTACTGATGAAAAGTGCGATGGTCCTGCTGGCTGGAGCTGCCTTGATCCCGTATCTGGTGGCCCAGGCGGTGATCAGTTGGCACAATCATCGTATTCCTTGGTTTTTGTCCTGGCAATTTTGGGTTGGAATAGGGAGTGGGATCGGCTTATTTGGACTCTGGTTGGGCTTAGCCAGTCGAATGTATGGATCCCAAGTGTGGCAAGGCTTAATCGGTAAGGTGGATCAATTAGGATCAACCTCATTTCATACTGATATTACCTGGGTTTATTATCTCTGGCATATTCCGGCTCATGGCTTTCCCTGGAGTGTTTTAGGGATCTGGGGCGGGATCTTTTTGATCCGACAGCAGCCGTGGCGGAGCCTGTTGATCTGGTCATTTCCGTTGATGTTGTTGTTACTGTTACAGGTGTATCCCACCCGAACGCATTACTACACGGTCCAACTTTATCCTTGGCTAGCTCTCTTGGCTGGAGTCACCCTGGATCAAGCTATGCAATTATGGCAGTCATCCCGCTCTGGTCAGTTGTGGAATCCTGTTGGGCGGGGATCGATGCCTCAGTTCAGTATGCATTTACGTCAAGCCTTTCCCTTAGCCCTCTGGATCTCGTGGGCATTAGCCTTGGTAGGATGGTTGATCTTGGGATTAGCAGGAGCTGTGGTCTTGGGGGTGGAGGGATTGGAGATCTTACAACCCCATATTGCTGCACTGATCATGGTGGGAATGTTGTACACGATCTTGCCTCTGATCTGGTTAGGGCGGCGGATGGTGCAGTCATCTGAAACTGTTTGGTTGTTGACGTTGTTGATGGCTAGTGGGGTGGTCATGGTGTCAGCGATCACGCGGCCTGATTTTGGCAACTTCAATCCTGCTCTAGCTCAGTTTGCCCAACAGGAATGGATCGATGTTTTACCCTTAGAGACTTCGGTTGATATTGGTCGTAGTGGGCTCGCCGATGTTTGTGAAGCCCAAGCCCACGCCTTTTACACCCCTAATCCGGGGCAATGGATCCATGATGAAGACTTACGATCAGGTCGATTCGGATCTCACATTTGGATCTCTCCAGTTCAGTGGCAGGAGTATGGATCGCAGTTGCCTAATCTAGAGCTATTGGCTGAAGTTGAGGGTTGGCGGTTGATGGAAAAGGTTTCGGGAGCAGCAGGAGGATTCGATCTTCCTCTAGAGCAGTCTCCTGAAGGCTAATGGTGAACATTGACTGGATCTTAAAAGCTACTCCATTCAAAGCAATCACAAGTAACGGATCAACTGGATTCGGTAGCGTCCTTTTTTCGTTTCACTCACACTTTGAATCTGTAAACGTCCTCGGCCTCGGATCGTGATCAGATCCTCAGGTTGGAGAGTATGGCTGGGTTGTGTGATCGCTTTCCAATTCACTCGTACTTGACCTTGTTGGATCAGGTCCACCATTTTGCTCCGTGACATCCCAAATCCAGCTGAGGCAATGGCATCCAACCGGAGGGAGGCTTCGACCGTGGTGATCTCTTTGGTGCGAGGGGGTTGAACTTTGAGCTGCTCTAATGGAATCGGTGTAACTTTAACGGGGACCGTCCGCACCTGAGTCAGATGTATGTGCAGATAGTCCACCATATCTGGGATCACAATCGCTTGAGCACCCACTTCACCCAGCACCAGGATGTCACCTACGCGATCTCGCTCGATCCCGGTGCCTAAGATCGCACCCAGAAAATCCGGATGAGTGGCCGTATCAAACAGAAAATTGCCGCGAATGTCAAGGATGGCAACTTCAATAGCACTCGGCTCCAGAGGGAGAGTGGATCGGGCAATAGCCAATCGTTGGCGCTCAGCTTGGGCATAGCCTCCCCAGGCAACGGCATGGAGCTCAGTGAGGGGTTGGATCCGATCCAGAGCTTCAGCCACTTCCGGTGGAGAGAGAAATTCAGAGATAACCACGTCCCAGGTTCTCAGGGCTTGCTCCCCTAGATCGAGAATCCGAGCCATCGTCTCACGATACTCAGCACCTTGCAAAAGATCGGCTCTTGGCAACATAAGCAGTCAGGATTTGGGGCGGAGGATGGAGTCGTCACCTGAAACGCATGGTCTGTGTCGGGGATGATTCACACCTATTGTATGACCTTTCCTGAGGTGTGCGCAGCAGGCTGGGTGCTGGACTATTGCTGTAGCTGACGTCTTAGCTGTCCCGGTCCTGCTCAATTTTAGAGATCTTGGCATACTGCCGAGTTCGACGTTAACGGGCCTCCTTGAGTTGAGATTCTTACTAGCACTAAGGACTGTGGGATTGTAAACTTGTGGCGAGGCACAGGCAGCGAGCTTGGTTGCGAATATGGTGCTGCAGCGGATGCTTCTGTTGCCCCGATCCTTGCTATACTTTAGATCCCTTGTGTCAGCTGAGAACAGGCAATTGCAGCACTTGAATTAGCAAAGGAAATGCGGATAGCTTAATGTTCGAGACATGGCTTAAACTAAAACGAAGAAACTATGTTACAGATAAAAAGGATTGCCTAACCACGTTGCACAATATGCGAAAATTAACCGCGATCTAGACTCAAACGAAATAGATATGAATGGCTCTTATGTATAGACTCTTTTTTGACTACTCTTGGGCTTGAACGGGATGCCAAAGTCTAGCGATCAATTACTTCTAGCGCTTAGGGATCTGATGGATTGTCCACCAACAGGTGAAACATGGGATCTTATCCGAAAAGGGTTACACCATAGAACCACTATTGTTGTGAGTCAGGCAGCCCAGGTTACAGCTCACTTTAACTGGCTGGACGGAGTACCGCTGTTAGTAAAAACTTACGAAAGGTTACTCAAGAATCCAACCCAATCGGATCCGGGCTGTTTAGGGAAAAGAGGCATCGTTGAAGCCCTGAGAAAAATGGAAGTGTCCGAGAAAGACGTATTTCTTCATGGAATTCGTTACCAGCAGTTTGAGCCCATGTGGGGAGGGGTTGAGGATCGGGCTGCTGGGCTGAGAGCTGAGTGTGCCCTCGCTCTTGCCAAACTCCATCCCTCTGATGCCTTGATCCCCATTGCAGATGTATTAGCTGATCCTGAAATCGAGGCTCGTCGGGGGGCAGCTATAGCACTTTCCAGCGGGTTCAGTCTCTGTGCACTCCCTTTGTTACGAGTACGGGCACTGAGTGGAGAAACGGATGCAAGTGTGCTAGAGATCATATTTCAGGCTTTGCTTGATCTTGCTCCTGGATATCAATCGGATGAATCTGTCGCCTTTGTGGGTCGATTTTTGGAGGGTGAAACAGAAGAAATCTCTGCAGTAGCCGCCTTAGCTCTGGGAACATCTCGATGCCCTGAAGCCTTTGATCGCTTGCGAAACTTTGTTGAAATGAGCCGCGAGGAGTCCCGCCGAAAGGTTGCTTTAGATGCACTGGCCATCTCTAGGACTGATCAGGCCATCGCTTACTTGCTCGATTTGATAGGCCGGGGTAATCTGATTGAGGCAAACATGGTTAAAGATTCCCTTAGGATCTTTCGTGCTGATCCAATCTTTTGGGCAAAAGTCGAGGAGCGTTATGCCGCCAGGGAAAACCCGAATTTAGATTGAAGATACCTCACCTCAATGAAATGGAATTATCAAACCATGATCCCTATCACCAACTTCCCCTCCCCTGATTCAACCTCTTGTCTAGATCCCCAGCTCAATCAAGATCCATTCGTTTATCCGATCCGAAAACAACCATCCAAGATATTCAGATCATTTCTGCTGGGATGCTTGGTGATCAGCCTCTGTCTAACGGGAGTCTTGACGTTTGGATCTGGATCAGCGTGGGCCAGAAGAGCATCCAGTAGGCACTTAGAGAACACTCTGGCAAGGGATTCACTCACCTCCAGTCCGAGCTCGGAAGTCGGATCAGGGAGTCCATCAGCCTTCTCCATCCAGCCTTATCTGGATCAAGCCCAAGCCAAGATCACAACCTTTGAGTTGGACAACGGGCTCAAGTTCATTGTGCTGGAACGGCATCGGGCTCCTGTAGTGTCTTTTGTTACCTATGCCAATGTCGGTAGTGCGAATGAGCCCACAGGTCAGACAGGGGTAGCCCACTTTCTGGAACATTTAGCCTTTAAGGGAACCTCTCGGATCGGCACCACTGATTACGCAGCCGAAAAACCGATCTTGGAGCAGCTAGATCAGATCTTTGAGCAAATTTTGATCGCTCGCTCAGAGGACGATCAGGCCAAACTCGAAAAGCTAGAAGCCGAATTTGAGCAACTTCAGGCTAAAGCAAGTGAGTATGTCAAGCAAAATGAATATGCTCAGATCGTAGATCGGGAGGGAGGAGTTGGCCTGAATGCAACCACCTCCATGGATGTGACCACCTATTTCTACAGCTTTCCATCTCACAAACTGGAACTCTGGATGTCGCTAGAATCTGAGCGTTTCTTGGATCCCGTCTTCCGGGAATTTGCCCAGGAGAAGGACGTGATTTTAGAAGAGCGGCGACAACGGAGCGAGAACTCCCCCATTGGTCAGATGATCGAAGCCTTTCAAGCTGAAGCCTTTCATGTTCACCCGTATGGCGATCCTGTAATTGGGTTTACAGAGGATATTCAAAATCTTACCCGCCAGAATGTCCGTGACTTTTTTGAAACCCACTATGTTCCGTCTAACTTAGCGGTTGCTATTGTTGGAGATGTCGATCCTGATCAGGTTAAACAGCTTGCAGAAGTCTACTTTGGCCGCTTTCCAACACGCCCCTTGCTCCAGGATTCACTCCCGATCGAACCTCTGCAAACAGAACCTCGTCAGATCGAGTTGGCTTTAGAGTCAGAACCCTGGTATTTAGAGGGGTATCACATCCCGGCTGTTCGGGATCCAGACTTTATTGTGCATGACATGATTGCCGCACTCCTGAGCAATGGCCGCACCTCTCGCCTTTACCAAGCTCTGGTGGAGAATCGGATCGCCTTGTCGGTTCAAAGCCAAACTGGATTTCCTGGTGATAAAGATCCTAACCTGATCTTTTTGTATGCCTTGAGCGCTCCAGGACACACGCTAGCTGAAGTGGAGACCGCGATCGAAACTGAACTGAATCGTTTGAAAACGGAGCTCGTCGATCAATCCGACTTGGATCGGATCAAAACTCAAGTCCAGGCTAGCCTTATCCGATCGTTGGACTCTAATCTCAGCATGGCCCGCTTACTCTTGGAATATGAGATCAAGACGGGCAGTTGGCAGAATCTGTTCAATCAATTGCAGATCTTGGAATCGATCACGCCTGCTGATATCCAACGAGTGGCTCAAGCCACCTTTCGACCTGAAAATCGTACAGCCGGACGATTGATCCCTAAATCATGATCGTAAGACTCAAAGGTAGCTCCAGGACTCAATCGAATGTCTTTTGCTGCATGAGTCACCGCAAAGATGCAGGAGGCTCCGATCAGCATACTGCTTGGTGTGCGCGCCCTTAATCATCTGATCCGGATCCTTTTCGAGAAGAAATCATGATAGAGGGAAAGTGCTAGGAAGTGAGATCTAGAACTATAAATATTAGCCCAGCAATCGATCCT
>CAZONZ010000186.1:0-7961 GCA_964581005.1 uncultured bacterium | reverse complement strand
GCGATCCAGCCGGTTTGTTGATCGTAGGTCACTTGCAGCCAGATCGGGACATCGACATTGTTGCCTCGCTGCACATTGGACACACTCACTTCCGATTGATTGGTAATGGCTCCTAAGACTCCACCTTGAACATTGGGCTCCTGTCGCAGAAAAACGCCATCCACTGAGATAACTCGCACTGTTGAAACACCCTGCCATTCAGCTGGGATCGAAGGCGTTGGCGGGGGGCTCGTTGGGGTAGCAACAGGCTGAGTTGCAATATCCAAGGGTGGATCGTCGAGCTGAACTTGAGGTTGAGGCTCTGGAGCTGGACCATTGCCCACTGAGAACAAACTCCGGATCACTTGGGCAATGATCACAAGGGTGAGCAGAAAAATGATGGCCCCACCAATATTGCGAACCAAGGGCGGAATCGACATCCCGGAGCGAGTGGGGGGACGCCGTCGGGGTCGGCGGTTAGGGTGAGCTGGATGGCCTGGATCAGGTGGCCCAGGCTTGGAGTTACGGAGGGAAGTCGAAGGATCTGGGTAGCTCTCTGGCATCTGGGTAGGTAGCTCAGCAGCACGGGGAGGAACAAGATCAGTGTCAGGTGTCGATCGAGAGGTGTAATTAGGTACCCGTAAAGCGTTAGGGGCTGGGGTCGATCGGGGTGGGTTGGGGTAGGGATCGGAGGGAGGAGAAGGACTACCGGGATAAGGATGATTACTGTAGCTCGATGGAGGGGGGCTCGAATCCTCGCTTGATCGATAGGATGGCAGGGCGGTAGCGGTTGTCCCTGAGGAGTTGGATCGGGAACTTGCTTCGGAGTCAGAGGTCCAGGTATGAGCTTTGGCTGGAGATCCGCCGTTGCTGAAGGCCATGGCTTCGGGTGAGTGAGAGTACCCTAGGGCTTCATGCGAAACAGAATGAGAGGAGGATGATTCCGGAAACGTATGGGAACGGGGGGTGACGGTTGCCGTGATGGGTGATCGACGCGGTAAATGTTGAGGGAGTTTGGGCTCAGAGGTTTTGGCGGGAGATGCTCCTGGGGCCATCGAGGATCGAGCCACTAGAGCCGCTAGAGCTTCGGGATCTTCTTCACGAGAGGAGGGCATTTCCTCCAGATAACTTTGGACTTGAGGATTATCGAAATACTGCTTGAGACTGAGCTCTTCTGACTGATCGAGTTGGCGAAATTCGGGCAAAACTTCCTCTTGGAACCACTTTTCAATGAAACGGCATAAGCCTGGTAGTTGATCGGGGGCTCCAGCCGAGTGGGACTGGATAAAGGCCAGAGCTTCTGTTTCTTGAGTGCCCTGGAGATGGAAAAGGGCGTCTTCAGTTTGCCCCAAGAGCAAGCTTGCAATTGCATGTTCGAGGTGAACATCTTGACGCTGGGCTAATCGAACTAAATATCCACGTGCTCGCCGGATCAGGGCTGGTCGATTTTCCAGGAAGCCACGGGCCAGTAGAATCTGGGTCACCAGATAGGTCGCCACGATCGAGGGTCGTTCAGCCTCATGTTCAAATAACTGCTGCTGTTCTTCGAGCGTCATCTGCCGTCGGACCCGTTGCACAAACCGGAGGAAATCCTCAGTGGTTAAGCCTGATCCATCCTGGCTTGATCCTTCAATCCCTTGGCGTTCATCCAACATCGCCTGCAGCAGAGACAGCCCTTCTTGGCGTTGGGGAGCTGCGTCAGGGGCGGCGCTGAGGAGTTGCAAGACTCGATAGGGGCGAAGTTTACCCAGATCAGCGGTGATCTCGGCTCGCATAGCTGGAAAGGCTTGATAGTGCTCTAGTTCGCTCAGGGCTTCCATCAACCAGCGGGCGGCTTCTTCATAGGTGCCTTGCTGCCAAGCCTCCCGGCCCAATTCCAACCGGGCTAAAGCAGCTGATAGTAATAGATCCCCCAGCGCTTCATCTTCGGGATCGATGGGATGGCTGAGCATGGCGGTGGCCGTGGTTAAGGCTTCCTGAAAGCGACCAATCTCACAGAGGATCAGCAGGGCTCCTGGCACCAGCTCATCCGGGAGATCGAGGGTTGCCTGTTCGCTGGCCACATGGGCCTCGTATTCTTTGCGTTGTCGAGGTTCGAGCAACACCTCTGCTGCCACCTCCAGCAGTTGACGCCGTGCTGCATGGGCCTGAGGCGAAAAGCCTGCCCCAATGCCGTGCTCCGCTAAGTCTTGCTCCAGAGCCTGGAGTCGCTCCTGGTAAGCCCGCTCGATCTGCGCCTCATCAGCCTGGAGCGGCACCGTCAATATCTGGTAGTGATCTAACGCAACCTGCACAGCTTTGCCCTCGTAGTCACCTCAACCTTGCTGATCACGATCTCAAACGGATCCTGGGGAATAGATCCAAGCCTGCCCTTGGCGATTTCAGACTTGGGCGATCCCTGATCAGCTCACCCTCATGACAGCATAGTCAGGGTTATAAATCAAAACTAGTGAAGAAACAACAGCTGTGGCTTGTCCAGGGAGATCACCACCCTCTTGAGCAAACATTGCCACCGGATTTAACCGTCCCAGGTTGAGGGCGTCAGTCCTGATCGGATCGCGCGGGGGTAAAACAGAGGTTCAGCTTGATTCTATAGGATTGCCCATTTCTTAAACTAGGATCCATAACTATCCACTAGTTGCTGAGGTTGGATCGTGAATTATCTTGTTGCTGTGCTGCGGGATCGGATCGAGGCGGAGGCTGCTTACCTGGCTCTGGAGCGGGCCAATGTGCCGATGCAACAGGTCAGTATTTTGGGGCGGGGGTACAAAAGTGCGGATGAGTTTGGGTTGATTGATCCGAATGTTCCAGCGCGACTGCAGATCACCTGGATGTCCTACTGGCTGATCCCGTTTGGGTTTGCGTCAGGGGTTGCGTTTAGCATCTTGAGTGGATTGCAAACCTTTGCCTGGGCAGGCTATTGGGGCAATCATCTGATCGGCGGCTGCTTGGGAGCTGTGGCTGGAGCCATGGGAGGGTTCTTCGTGGGCGGTGGGATCGGGATCGCATCTGGAGCGGGTGACGCTTTGATCTATCGCAATCGGCTTAATGCGGGCAAATATCTGATCATTGTGCAGGGGTCCGAAGAGCTCATTCAAGCTTCTGCCGGGATCTTGCGCCAGTTCGATCCGGAGAATTTGCAGGGATATCAAGAAACCATTTGATGGATAGAGCTTTCTCTCAATTCGGGGTAAGCCATGCCAAGGTTGAACATGGGTGCAGATCGATTCTCAGAGAACTTAGTTGAGAAACGATCTATTTGAGGTACGTCTTATCGATCTCATTCAGTTGCAAGCGAATCTGTCTGTGCCAGGGCTCAAGGTTCAAGCGGCGGGATACGAGTTCTGCTAGAAAGAGACGGGTGCCGTAGCGTTGATGGCGGAATTGGATCCGGGACCATCGATCTTGGGTGCGCAGCCAAAGTTTCAGAGGAGGGGTTATGTCGAGAGGATCGAGTCCACTCAGTTCAAATCCTCGTTTCTGCAACATCTCACGAGCCCGTGCCTCAGCTAAACGGATCTCAAAAGCAGACAACTTCTGTTTCCATTGATCCAACAAACTTGGATCCGGTAAGGAATAGTTCGTTTTGTCCGCGTAACTGAGCATGGCTGGGTCGTAGTCTGTCCCGATAAACTGACAGATCTGGGTCAATGTTTCGACTGTATTTAGAATGAGATCTGAATAACGAATCTCTAATATCCGATCAGGCGATAGTTTGGCGCTGAGTTGATCCCAAAGGTGTTCAATGGTGATCCAGCCGCCAATCGCGGTCCACATATTGCCTGCCCAACCCATGCCAATGAAGGATCGAGCCATATCTCGACCATCGCGGACAAGATGAATAAAGCGAGCATCCGGCCAAACATAGAGAACTCGATCAAAATGGCGATGCACGGTGGCTCCCACCAGAGGCTTACCAGATTGATCAAGCCGTTGTCGCAGAAAGCTATCGATCAATTCTGGATATGTCAAGTCGGGATCAATTTGAAATCCTGTGCCTTGAAAAATCCGATCCACGTTTAACCATCGGTGATAAGCTTGCAGGTCGGGCCAGCTGCCATCTGGGTTGATCCAATCTACTGTGTATTCAAACTCATTACACCAGGCAATTTGAGGATGATGATCGAGCATGAGTCTGAGCAAGGTTGTACCTGAGCGAACCGAAGCTGCTAGAAATACAGGCTTAGAGAGCACGGGTTTAGACAAGGGTGACGCGGTTAAGGGGGGCATGGTGAGTCGATCCTGAAAGCTAATATCTAGCCTAGTAGGGGAATGTATTCTTAGGATCTTTCACATCCTGAGATCTTGAGATCTCGACCTGGATCAAAACGTAGGATCTGATGGAACAAGGCTACTGTTGCCTAGATCAAACTCTGACCCCAGTTTGCACATTCCAGAAGCTAGCATAGATGCCGCTATCGGCTAGCAACTGCTCATGTCGGCCTGCCTCAACCAACCGACCCTGATCCATCACATAAATCTGATCAGCATGACGAATCGTTGAGAGGCGATGGGCAATCGCGATCGTCGTTCGATTTTGGGTAATCCACTCCAAGGATCGTTGAATCGCTGCCTCAGTTTCGTTGTCCACAGCCGATGTCGCTTCGTCCAAGATTAGGATCGGTGGATTTTTCAAAACGGCTCGTGCGATCGCTAAGCGTTGTCGCTGTCCCCCTGATAATTTTTGGCCACGTTCCCCCACGATCGTCTCGTAGCCTTGCGGTAATTTCAGAATAAACTCGTGAGCTTCTGCAGCCTGGGCAGCAGCCATGATCTCTGATTCGGGAGCGTCAAAACTCCCATACGAAATATTTTCTCGCACCGATCCATGAAACAAAAACACATCTTGACTGACTAGCCCAATAGCCTGCCGCAGATCCTGCAAACGCAAGTCCCGGAGATCGATGCCATCTAACGTAATTGAACCGGATTGGATCTCGTAAAATCTCAGTAATAATTTCACCAACGTACTCTTCCCGGATCCGGTTGCTCCAACAATAGCTGTAGTTTTTCCGGCTGGGATCTGGATCGACAAATGCTGCAAGATCGGCACTTGATGTTGATAAGCAAAACTCACATCTTTGAACTCGATCTCTCCTTTAACCTGATCCAAGGGCAAGGTAACCTCACCGGAACGGATCGCAATCGGAGTATCGATCAGATTGAAGACACGGTTGGTTGAGGCCATCGCTCGCTGATATTGGTCAAGCGTGTCACCCAAACGAGTTAACGGCCATAATAATCGTTGGGTTAGAAATACCAAAACACTGTAGGTGCCAACTGCTAATTCACCGTTGACGGCGGCTAATCCTCCCGACACCAAGGTAGAGGCAAACGCGATCAAGATAATGATCCGGATCAAGGGAATAAAGGCGGCACTCAGGGTGATCGCTCGTTGATTACTCTGTCGGTACGCTTCACTTTCTTCGGTGAGTCGTTGAACTTCGTAGGCTTCGGTTGTGAAACTTTTGATCGTTGCGATCCCACTTAAATTATTCGCCAATCGACTGTTTAACAAACCGACTCGCTCCCGCACATCCGCATAACGAGGAGCTAACCGATGTTGAAAACTGATCGATCCTAAGATCACGACAGGCATGGGCAAGATCGCCATCCACGCCACCCCTGGGGCCAACCAGAAAAAGGCAGCTCCAATGATCACAACTGTTGTAGCAACCTGCAATAATTCATTCGCACCAATATCAAGAAACCGTTCCAGTTGGTTAATATCATCATTCAGGATCGACATCAATCCGCCTGTACTGCGTTCCTCAAAATAGGCCATCTCTAAATTTTGGATATGGTGATAGGCATCTCGACGAAGATCATGTTCAATCCGCTGAGAAAGATTACGCCACAGCCACGCATAGGCATACTGAAAGACCGACTCCAAACTCCAGATCAGGAAACTCAAGATCGTTAACGCCAGAAATTGTTGAGCGATCTCGCGGATGCCAAACTGAGCTAATAACGAGTTTTCTTGTTGGACCACCACATCCACGGCCATCCCGATCAAGACTGGTGGAGCCAGATCAAACAGTTTATTCAGCAGTGAGCAAAGACTGGCCAGCTTGATGAGATCATGGTGATCATGAGCATATGCCAGTAACCGTTGGAGGGGATGCGCCATCATTCCATGCAGGTAACGATCGGAGTCGGAAGGATCTAGCTTGGCAGGAACCTGTTGGACAAGAACCTGTTGGACAAGAACCTGTTGGATAGCAACCTGAAAGCAAACCCTCACTGGAATCGAGGGAGCCCTCAAGATCATGCGTCAAGATGATCAGACGCTTTCAGGCGTTAAGGAGGGATTGACTGGGCTAGGAGGAGTTTTCAGGATCACGGGAGATGAAGGATGAAGCACCACGGTATCGATCCAATGCCGAATGATCTGATTGACCTCACGCGGCAACTCATCATGGGGGCAATGGCCCGCTCGCAGGAAATGATCTTCAATCTGGTAGTAGTGGTTGCGGTAGAGCTCGGAACGGCTGCGCACTGCCATCCACGGATCATCTTCACCCCAGATCAATAGCAAGGGCCGCACAAGACTCCGCAAGAGTTCATCGATATGACGCCCTTGTTGACCCGCTTGCATCAGCGAGGCAAACACATCGGCAGCCCCTGGATCGCAGCTTGGGCGATAAATGTCTTCAACTAACTGATCCGTGACCGCCGAGTGGTTGAGGTAAACCTTCTCCAAATTTTTGCGGATGATGTGGGGCTGCCGAACATAGTGGAAGAGGAGATAGGAGACCAGTCTCTGCCTTAAGGCCCAGCGCAACGTACCACCGATCATCTGCTGGGACCACGGGTTGCTAGATCGAACCTGGCTGGAGAAGGATCCGGCTCCGTTCAGCAAAACAACTCCTTTGGTCCACTCTGGCCAATCCGCCCCCAGGCTTAAGGAGACATAGCCGCCCAGCGAATTGCCGACCGCGACCACAGGCCGCCGCACAACTTGCTGACAAAAATCCCGCAACTGATCGCGCCAGATCTCCGTCCGATAGTTCCAATTGGGTTTAGCCGACTGGCCAAATCCCAGCAAATCAATCGCGTAAACCTGGTAGTGCTGAGCCAGATCGGGGATATTTTTACGCCAGTGGTGGGTTGACGCCCCAAAACCATGCACAAGCAGCACAGGTTGGCCGCGATCCCCTTGTTGCACATAATGAACCGACTGTCCTCGCCAAGTCCAGAACGAGGCGGCGGAAGCCAGAGTATCCGATGGGTGGGTCATGAAACTCGAAACATCCAAATGATGAAAGCAGGAGGGCCATGAGTCATAACAAGTATTGTAGTGTGTTGTTCCAAGCTCTAGCTCTGATCCAAGTCCTGAATCCTAGGTTAGGTCTCCGGATCACTGGATCAAAAGCTGTCTAAAATAGGCTTGAGGTTGGCAGAAAAGGAACCTGTAGGGTGGCAGAACTGAGCAATCCACACATGATCGATACCCAGGTGAACCCTTCTCAGGGGATCTCTCCACCATCTTCCCCGTTGCAGATCAAACCTGTGCAAGAGGCGGCAGAACTGGAGCAGGCCCAAGCCATTCGCTGTGAAGTTTTCCATCGGGAGCAGGGGGTCGATCTCGATCTGGAAATGGATGGGTTGGATGGGGACGCTGCTCACTTTCTGGCCTATTGGGAACATCAACCCGTGGCGACAGCCCGTGTACGGATCCTTCCTCCTCAATCTCCGAATCTGGATCCCATCGCCAAGATCGAACGGATGGCTGTTTTGGCTGAGTTTCGAGGCCAATCCATCGGCTACAAATTGTTACAGTTTATTTTGGAGAGCTTAGCCACCAAAGGGATCAAAACAGCGAAACTTCATGCCCAACTCCACGCCCAAAGGTTCTACCAAAAGCTAGGGTTCACACCGATCGGAGATCACTTTCTGGATGCAGGGATCGAACATGTCACCATGATCCGCCCCTTGATCAATCCGCTTCAGTAGAGGTAGCCCCCTTGCGTTGCGTTCTT
>CAZONZ010000185.1:0-8001 GCA_964581005.1 uncultured bacterium | reverse complement strand
GAGCCCCTGTGGTGTGGATAAAGAGAGGTGGGTGATCGATGGCGATCCAGATGTTACCAGTGGCATCAGCGTAGTTGATTCGTTTTTGGGAGAGTTTCTCGCGGGTGGTGGCTCCCAGGTAAGGAGAAATGATCAAGAGCTGGCCAGGATTTAGATGCCCGTACTTCTCAACCAGAGCAGGGATCTGGTAGGGGTCAAGTCTTTGTCGGGTTATGACCTGTAGATCTACCCCTGAACTTTCTGGAGGGGTTAGAAGCAAGTGACTCCCAAGATCGAATTGAGACTCAAGCAGCACAGACCAGCTATCCGGCAGGTGCTGTTGCAGGAGGGAGGTGATCTGAGAGAGAAGGCATGTTTCAGTTACCATCATGTTTCATTTTATCCGAAACAACCTTTTTTTCTGAGACAGGGTGGCCAACTATCACTTTCTCTCCTTTCTCCTGAGTTCGATGAAGATCTAGGGGGGATCCAGGGGGAAGTCCTAGTTCACCCTCAGGATCGGGATATTGTTTATCAAACACTAGAAAATAGAGGGAGGGGTCAATCTGTAGTAATAGAATACCTAAAAAAATATTACAGACACTCTTGTTGTATTTATCTAGTTAATAAAGATATATAAGCTAAACAGATAGGGCAACCCCCTTTTTGGCTAGATCTGCAAAATGGAGCCTCTGAGGTATGAGTGTTTGTCTCCGTTGCTAGACAGTGATGGCTCAGAATTTCTCTAGGAGTTCGTCTCTAGTCTCGGCAGTGGCTCAAACCCTTCTGCTACCATACACTGGCATATCACAGGATTTTAGAGAACCAGTTTCTCTGTCTGTGTAGGGTTGCATCAGAAGTTGTAGGTTGGAGGAACGACAAGTATGGTTCCACAGAAGTTTGGTGAGCACATCTCTCTTGAATTACTCTGCACTTGTACTCGGACCTATAAGAAATTCTCAGAACAGATCGAACCGTATCCTAAACAACCAGAAACCTTAACAGCTTTCCAGGATCTTGCCCGATATCTGTTAGATCCGATCATTGACCACTTTGGACAGAACAACTTCAGGCTGACCTATGGCTTCTGTTCCCCCAGTCTCAAGCGGTATCTGGAGAAGAAGGATCCCTCAACAGGCAAAAGGTATGGCTGCATTGATCCAAGTCGAGATCAGCATATGGCCCACGAGCTCAACCGTGATGGAAAGCTCTTCTGTAATCGACTGGGAGCGGCTTGTGATTTCCAAATCGTTGATGTTCCCAGTCATGAGGTAGTGGACTGGATCCTAGTCCGGCAACTGCCATTTGATTCGCTCTATTATTATGGGCCAAGTCGCCCCATCCATCTCAGCTATGGCCCCCAGCATAAGCGCGATGTTTGGACCTTTACGGCAACAGGACAACCCACTAGAAAAGGGATCGAAGCATGGGTGAACCTAATCAGTTTCATCCCCTGAGTTATTCTCTGAACGTTCTTTCTGTCGGGCTCGCACCTGGGAGCGCAACAGCTTTAATTTGTACGGATCTGCCCCCTTCCTCCAAATCACCCGATGCCCTTGCAGATCAGTGCACCGCTCCTCCAGATGCTTCTGCCAACTCTGCTTCCGCTTGAGTGCCTCAGGATTATCTAACAACCCCCAATCTTTCTCTTGACGGGTAAGCTTGGCAAACTTGCCGTAGTGAGGATAATCACTCAGTACCATGAAGTCTTTGTGGTGAAGGATTGGGGGGTTCTCCTTGGGGTTGTAGTCCTGGTAGTTCACATGGAGATCCCTCAGATCGATCTCCATGCGGGTTTGAATGGCAGGGTGAGGATCGGTGTCGAACTCAGGTACAAACAGATAGGTCAATTTCGGTTGGCGGGTGTGGAATTTGATCAAGGTAGCTTCCTCTGGTCGCCCTATGGTGCGGCTGGCACATCCTTCGTAGAGTCGAAGCAATGGATCCAGGACTGAAAGAGCTGAGACGTGCAGGAGCAACGATTTGGAGCCTTGTTTCCCAACCGCGCTCGATCGGCAACAGGTGTCGATGGGGTCTCGCTCCCCTAAGCTCAACAGCATATTATCTGCTCGCGTAAGGGCCTGTCGGTAACTGCCAAACAAAGCCAGGATGTCTTGCTGAACGTCCGAGGATAGATCCCTTAGCTTAGGCCGATGCCCGAACTGGGTCAGGGCTAGATAAACCAATAGATCCTGTCGGCGTTTCTCGGCAATGTCGTGCCACTCCTGCTGATCGGTAACCTGAAGAATTACCTGGAAGGCTCGGTGGAGAGTGCCAAACTCAGCGGTGATGTCAGTTTCGGAGGTGAGTTCACCCCTAACCGGCATCCGACCCCGATCAGTGACAAAATCCATCAGGGGGGTAAGCAGTTCCCGGTAGTCCTCAAACCGCTTGACCTGCTTCTGGATCCGAGGGGTGGTGGCGCGAGACCGAAAGCGGGAAGCCCGGAAGGCTTGAGCTTGAGCTTCATCCCGAAAAACAAAGTAGATCCCGAGGGCAACAGGGATGGAATCGACCTCTAGTACCTGGTCAATGTAGACCTTGAGCTCTTCCTGATCGTAAAAGTTTATGGGACTGAGAGGTGAAAATCTCTGCCTAGATCTCTGAATGCTCAAACATAAGATCTAATCAGATTGGGACAGTATTTGCTGCCTGGAAAGCCCGCTCAACATCCGACTCCCTTAACCAATGCGAATACACGTCAGTATGTGCAGGTAGAGGCGTTGGCCAATCTGTTGGATCTGGACACCCACCTTCTGATCTTTGAGAGACTGATTGAGTCTGGAGAGGTCAAGCTGGGGTCGAGTCTTGCTTAGGGGCATCTTGCTTACCTGCTTAGATCTTGCTTGAATTTGGGGGGGAAGGCAGGCCACTGTGGGGAACGGTAGGGAACCACAGAGCAAAGCACCCGACTAGTCTAACGCAGTCAGAGAGCGGATCCTAAGGTCTGAAATAGAACGGAGAGGGAGGGATTCGAACCCTCGAGGAGCTTGCACCCTAGCGGTTTTCGAGACCAATCTGAGCCTCTCCCAGTTAGTGTTTTACAGCAATTTACCTACTGGGTTACCTAATCTGAGGATCCAGTGATGCGGCGGTCTAATCAACCGCCATGGAAGCGATCTAATCAACCGCCATGGAAGCGATCTAATCAACCGCCATGGAAGAGGATCTGCCAGC
Organism: uncultured bacterium; assembly: GCA_964581005.1. Classification (GTDB taxonomy): domain Bacteria; phylum Cyanobacteriota; class Cyanobacteriia; order Thermostichales; family Thermostichaceae; genus CAZONZ01. The sequence goes on along the minus strand of CAZONZ010000185.1, from coordinate 4,845 downwards.
TATCCAGGACCCGCTCCAAGCAGTGGAACTAGGATGATCTCGTCCTTCGGCGGTCGAATGCGGCGGTCTACAAATTCCACCTGTCGCCAGGGAGTCGTCTCAGGTTCTGTTGGGGCTTGATGATGGGATATTCTGTGTTGGCGAATCCCTGTGGGACACTCCGATGGCAAAACTGCCTGACTCAACTTTAGCTACTCTGTTTCAGCTCCAGCGGCAGATCGCTGAAGAGATCGAGGAGGCCTCTGCCCTGGAGTGGAGGCTCTTCCAGACCTTTGGTGAGACTGAGGAGACCTTGCCTGAGTTAGAGGAGCTACAAGCCATCCAAGAGCGATTAACAACCTCTTTCTCTCGGTTGTACACACTACTGCTCAGGATCCTCGAAGCCCAGCCCAGAGCCTCCTCTGATATGTTGGATTTACTCACGCAGTCCGTTGAGCAAGGGAGAACTTCGCTGGCAGCTTGCCAAGCCAATGTTCGTGAGATTAAGCAGAACTGGAGCCTGTCATGACCCAAACTCCCCGGATCCCCGACCCAGAGACACGGAAGCAGGAAGTCAGGAAACTGAAAGAAACCAGTCGGCAACTCGATCAGTTCATCTTGTTGCTCGACGAGGCGATCGCGTTGGCAGAGGTAAACCTCCGAAACCAACGTCGAGTCAGACTGGAAACCAGAACAAATCTCGTTGACTAGAGCAGTTGTCTGTATCAGCTCGTAGAACCAAGGTGATCATGTCCTTCGGCGGGCGAATGCGGCGGTCTGGAATACCGACCCAGAATCATCTCATTGAGCCAGCTACCAGATCGTCCGGATCACGGTAAGCGAGCGGATCTCTCGATCACTGGTTACCAGGGGGAGGCTCAGGTGGTAGGCGGTGGCTGCAATGATCCGATGTGTAAGGTTCAGGGGGTTCCATCATGATGTCCTCCAAAGTCAGAAGGGATTCCAGTCACCCAGGATCCCGGTAGGTCACGTATCAGGCTGTGGTGATCAGATCAGGATCCTGCAAGCGCTTGTAGAGGATCCCGAACTCGATCCAGTCCTCCTCAGACGGTGGAGGGCAATGGCATCCTTCATTCCATTCAAGACAGTGTCGGATCACAGCAATTTCTTGTGGGGTCAAATCGTGAATAGTCATGAGCTAAACTCCAAGTAGTAAGAAATGATCCAGCGGATCGAGTTGTCAGCTCTGATCCGCTGTTTTGTCTTCAGGCAGCCACCGCAGTACGGGCTAGATCCTCGAAAGCATTATTCAGCAAGGGGTATGGGGTATGGCGCTACGTTCTAGACTTCACGCGCTGCGGCTTCAGCAGGTTACCTTTTCCCTATTCCCCTCTGATTACTATTATCACCTGTCAGTAGGAATATATCAAGCTGATGGGTAATGTTTTTGTGGGGAACATGCCAGGAGTGCATGGCCTACTCGCTGGGGGTATAGTGAAGACATGCCCATGAAGAACCGCGTCAAAGCCTTGGTTGATAGTCGGGGGATCACGGTCTACCGCTTCTGGCAAGACACTGGGATCAGCCGCAACACGGCTTATGACCTCTACAACAACCCCAGCCGCTTCCCCACAGCTGAGGTGATGGCGGCGATCATCTCTACATACGGTGTGGAACCCAACGACATTGTTGAGTTTGTTGCCCATGAAGATGCAATATGATCCAAGACTCTAATCCTAACCACCTGTTAACCCTGAGCAAGTGATCGATGCTGAGCTTGAGGTGTATCAGATAAAGATTAGATCCTGAGCAGCAAACTCTCCAGAAAAACAGCCAAGAAGCAGGATCAAAATCAAAGGGAGAAGTGGCCAGCCGAACAACGGCACTCCACTGGCCACGAACAGCCCTCACACCGAGCTGGCTCCATGATCGAAGAGCCTCCCCGCAACTAGGTTTCTCAGTGTAGCGGTGGTGCCCTCCAGGGTAACGCTCCCACTCAAGGGGATTCCAACACACCTTGCACCCTGGACTCCTCCCACCGCTCTCCCCTCGACCATTGTTTCGCGGGGGATCCGCTCATGTTTTTCACCTTTCGTCTAGCCGTTGAAGGCATCTGGGCCTCACTCTGGTGGCTCGACTACGGCGCTGAAGACCTGGCCTTTGATGGCCTGACCGAAGACTTGGCCATGTTGGTGATCGTGCTCGCTTGGCTCTAAGCCTCAGGGGCTCCGGCCCCTTTTTTTGTTGCTTAGGATCCTTGTCACTTCAATCACTAAGCCTGGTGCTCCTCTAGGAGCTTCCTAGGATTGCCGCCCTCTCCCCGGCACCCCTGCCCCACCGGATCGCTTGGGGTAAGCTCTCTGCCACTGACCAGATGGCCCCTCTCCCAACGTGATCCGATTCACCTGAGCTCGATACTTCACCAGATCCTCACTCACCCGACAATAGCGAGCCAACCGCTTCGGCGTCATTCTCATATCCACGGCCAACTCTAACAAGGACAAGGGGACTAAGGCAGCTGCTCCCACTCCAAATGCTTGTTTCTCTTTGCCTTCTTCATAGGTTCGTTTCCCCTTCCCCCCTTGCACCACGATCTGACTGGGTGGATGCTTCAAATAAATATGCGATAACTCTTCCATCAGCGTAGCCCGCTTGCGTGTTTCTGCTTGAAACGGATTCAAGATCACCAAATACTCCCCATGCGAGAGCTGCTGAGCGATCCCAGACCATTCCTCTTCCATGCCGATCCGATGTTCAAACTCTTCCACCTCTTGGGTGGTGATCACTCGAACTCCCATAGCGGCTGCCAACCGATACGGATTCAAAGCGGCTAGGGCTGTCAACTTTAACAGAGAGCGTAACGCTTGGGCTTGGGACTCGATCCAGAGTCCATAAGGATGCGGATTCATGTCTACTTCTCAGAGTCGGGATCCGGGGAGTGTTGCAGTTGGGAGTATTGCTTGTAGGCCAGTTTGAACAGTTCTGCCAGGGCTGCTGCTGTCTCTGGGCTGAGATTCTTATCCGCCCGCAAGTGAACTTCAATCACTTCAGGCGTGCTCAATTCCGGTAGATTACTTTCCTCCTCTTCCTTCGTAGGATCTGGATTTTGGATCAGAAATCCCACGGACACCCCCAACCACTTCGCCAGCCGATCCAGCGTCTCAGCATCCGGCAGAGCTGGGGCCATACCCCGTTCAATTCGAGACAGTGTCGAAGGACTTACTCCACAAGCTCGTGATGCTTCTCGTAGACTAAAGTTTTTCTCCCGCCGCTTTGCCTTGATCAGGGCGGAGATATGCGCCAGGACTGCTTGGGTGGACACGATCGGTCTCCATCAGACAACATCAGCAGTGTAGCAGACTATTTTATAGTTAGTACAGTGTTGACATCAGTTGATTTCGTGCTAACGTGTGTATCGTTGCAGCTCTAGATCAAGTCTGGTCGCAAGTATTTCATCAAGTTTTCAGCTATTTCTCTAGATTCTTGACCTAAACATTAGGAATTATCTCACCTGAGGCACCGCTATGACCACTCCATTGACGTCGTCGAAGCGACAAACGGTCCAATTCGATAGCAGCTTGTTTCCCGAACTGAACCTGATTGAGTATGAATCTCCCTGGACCGTGATTGGATTTCAACACCTGGCCGAAGGGGAGGGTCAAGAGATGCTGGGCTTGTTTATCAGCCTGATCCGAGCTCCTGGCCAGATCATTGATGAAGACGAGTTACTCCTGGTCAAAGCTGAGAACGGGCTCCTGAGACGAGTGTATGGACCCTGTGTCTTCCAGTCCGGCTCTGGACTGATGGTGAAGCTGGGATCCAACAGCTTCCCGCTCAAGGTGATCGGTCGGGATCTAATCTGTGGGGATCTGCAGGGTGATTTTGAAGTAGATCCGCATTCGGAGCCCCATAAGCCGGTCAGCTATCTGCGCCTCAGCGCTCTAGAGCCCCGGATTGATTGGTTGGTCAATGTGCGCTTGATGGAAGGGTTGACGGCTAGTGATCTGAAGCAGGCTCTCCGACAAGGGGCGGATATTCTGCCCTACTTCCAAGCGCCTCCAGGCAAGGGGGAGGACACACCGATCCTGAAGATGCAAGAGCTGGGGGCAGGAGAGTTTGCGGTGGAAAAGGTGAAATCCTTGACTACTCAGAAGGGGCGAGAGTGCTGGCTGTACCTGCTCACAAAGCGGACGACTATGACAGTTGGATCCAAGTTGGGATGGCCCTCCACTCTCTGGGGGATGATAGCCTTCTCCCCATCTGGGATCTCTGGAGTCGCCAAAGCCCCAAGTATAAGCCGGGGGAGTGTGAGAAGAGATGGAGAACTTTCAGACGTTCTGGGATCTCGGTAGGAACTCTCAACTATTTCGCCCAACAGAACGGATCTCTTCCCTCTGTGAGTAATACCCATCAGCCCTCTTCTGCAGATCCTCCCAAGCTTTCCATTAAAGAAGAGTTGGAGCGGCTGCTGGAACAGAACCTTGATCCCGCTTCCCTGCAAGCTAAACTCCTTGATTTAGCCAAGCACCAGAATCGCTCTCTGCAAGAACTGGAACGACTGCTCTCCACCATCGAAGCCACTCGTGAACAACACTTTGCTTTAACTGAGACGACTGAGCACTTCAATCAGCTGCTGGAGCTGGAAGCCCAACGCTTAGATCTACATCGAGTGTTGCCTCCTAACCTGGCGGATCCGATGCTGGCCACCGCTGCCGCTCTCCCCACCACTCCTTCAGCTCTGCTCACCACCTTCCTCCCCACCGCTGCCAGTCGAGTTGGGAGCGCTTCTCGAATTGTGGTCAAGTCCAGTTCGGGCTATACTCTACGCAGGTAAGATCTGGATTTTCTTAAATGACTGAAACTTCCAGGTCAAGAGACTTGCTAAGGACTTCTTCTTCTCTGTTC
>CAZONZ010000184.1:0-8004 GCA_964581005.1 uncultured bacterium | reverse complement strand
TTAAATGGCCAACACAGCAGCCAAGGCTTCATGCAGATCCAAGGCTGTATTGAAACGTTGATCAGGATTTTTGTCCAAACATTGGAGGACGATCTGGCTTAGCACTGGTGGGATCTCTAGAGACTCTGGCAAGGGCTTCGGTTGAGTGTGGACATGAGCATACAGCCACTGAGTTAAGGTCGCATTGGGCGCTAAACCAAAGGCATTCAAACCCGATAACATCTCGTAGAGCATACACCCTAAACTGTAAATATCAGCCCGCCGATCGATCGATTTACGAGCTTCACACTGTTCCGGAGCTGCATAGTTGACAGTACCGCGAAAATCACCTGTCCGGGATAAGCTCTGGATCGATCCCTCACCCTGGTACTTCACCAGACCAAAGTCTCCTAACTTGATCGTTTCTTGTCCAACGGCATCGCGTAATAAGAACACATTCGAGGGTTTTAGATCTCGGTGGACAAAATGAACCCGTTTATTGTTGATCAGAACACCTGTATGAACAACATGGAGAGCTGCCGCAATTTGTTGGGCAATATTCACCACACGTCGCACATCCAAACGCCGATGTCGTTCAAGAACCTGATCTAATGTGGGAGAGGTCACATATTCCATCACCAAAAAGGGCAACCCACTGATGTTACCTGATTCATTGCCCGTGATCCCATAGTCCAGCACTCGAACAATCCGGCTATCTTGCAAACTTAAGCAGGCTTGCATTTCCCGTTGAAAGCGTTCCCGTTCCTCTTGACTAGAAGCCGATCCATGCAACATAAACTTGATCGCCACAAAGATCGACAATTTTTGATCCATAGCTCGATAAACTTTGCCCATCCCGCCTTCGCCCAAGATCGATTCAAGACGATAGCGATTTCCTTCGCCTAAGGTTAAGCCTGTCCAGGCATCGGGAGAAATACTAATGCCTGAAACCGATAACAGATCCATAGAAGATTTTTCTGCGGCTGGGATTTGTTGCGATCCGCGGCTGACTTGTTGTTGGAAATTCAGTTGTAAGTTTAGCTGCTCACGTAAGTATTTGATCTGCGATTTGAGCTGGGCAGGTTCTGCAATCGCTCGAAACGTGTGAGCTGGGATCTTCTGACCATAGATAGTTACCGCTCCACAACGTAATGTTTGGCCAATGGGTCCATAATCGATCTGGATTTTTTCAATATCGAGCAGCTGAAGGTTAAATGACGTGGCTCGAAAACGCCTCCAATGATCAACACTCATCCGCGAAGCCGTCAGAATGATTTTGAAGGATTCCCGGCGAGTTAAGAACCATAACAGGATCAACACTGGGATCATGGCCCCAATCGATGTCACCCAAATCGGTAGATCAGCTAGACCCATTCCGGCCAAGATTGTGGTGGCGAGAGGGGAGGGGATGGCAATGGCTAAACCCAGGAGTTGACCCCCGATCAATAAAACTGTACTCAGACGACCTATCCAGTGGGAGCTCGTGCGATAGAGGATCCGTTCTTTGTTGGAGGCTGTTGTAGAAAAGGCTTGGCTGTCTGGTTGATCAGGAGTCTGGGAGTCTGGGGCTAGAGACGGTTCATGTTGGGCTCCAGCCATGGCAGCCTGTAGGGTATGAGTGAGCTCGGTGAGGGTATCACTGGGATTGGCACAATAGCGGCTCAGCCATAGCGCAACGGTTCTGAGTCGTTCATCGTTCAACCGGGCTAGGGTCAGAAGCCAGCTATCAAGGTGGGCTGGCAGGTTGACCATCATGGTTCGGCTGGGATCTTTGAAGAAGTCTGCGAGGACGGGGAGTAACTGGGCTTTGTCAAAATCGGCCATCTCATGGAAAAACAAGATCAACTGGCTCAGATCCGGAGAGGGAGGAACCACACTGGTCCGTAGGAGATAGCGATTGCGCACAAAACAATAGCTGCTCAGATCTAAATCGGAGACAAAATCAGGATCCTGGATGGGGTTCTCTTCACTCTCCACGCCTGATGTGTCTGGGAGTTCTACTGAGGCAAGCGAGGCATTGGCAGGAACCGGATCGGCAGGTGGGTAGGGAGGGACTGCAGGAGTAGCTGAGGTTGGGTGTTCAGCAGGATGGGGTGAACGGGGGATCTGAGGAGAAACGGGATCTGGAGCAGCTGGGGATCTTGCAACACCCGGGGATCTTGCAACACCTGGGGATCTTGCAACACCTGGGGCTCCCACTAATCCTGGGGGGAGTCCGGGTAGATCTGGAGAGGCTTGAGGGCTAGCCACGTCTGCAGCTGCTGAAGATGCTTGGGGGATTGCCGATCCTCTCCGCTCCAAGGCTCCAGCCGCTTTAGATCCAACCCCAGCTTGCGGTGATGCAACAGGATAGGCCGATTGCCGGGGTGTCCTAGGAGCTGCCGCAGCTGGAACAGCCGATCCCGTTGGAGGATGACTCTGATCAGTTGGCTGGGCGGGTTGAGGGGATCGCTCTAGACGTTTCGGGGGGGATTGTGTCAGATCAAAGTAAAGGGTCCAGTCTGGGGGATCGGTGCCTTCTGGGCGGCTGTAGAGGGCCAACTGCTTGACGCCAGGTAGCTGTAACGTTTGCACCTGAGTACTTAGGGTTTGAGCTAGATCATCGAAATTAACCCCATGATCAGCAGGCCGATTCAGTATGATACTCAAGAGCTGCTCCTGCTGGTGTAATTGCAGCTTCAAACGCTCATCGTCTAAACAGCTCTCCAAAAACTCAACCAGTTCAGCTTGGATCAACTCCAGGGCTGAGATCGGACCTGCACTAGCCGATCCACCAGCAGAGGCGGTAAACGGATTAGAGGATCGATCCGGGAACTCTGGTAAGGAACTTGCAGAGGCTGGTATGGCAGAACCTTGAGCAGACCAGTCTTTGGTTGCAGAGGCCGCCGAACGATCCATACGCACTTCAACTTGCCAATCCAGTTCTGCCGATCCATAGGCACGACTATTCAGCAGAAGATGGCGGATCTCTTTGTCTTCAAGGTTCAAGGCTTCCAGCTGGGTTTTGATCTCGCTGACCAGATTGTCGTAATCCAAGGGTTGGGCTGTAGGGCGGACCAGGGTGAGCTTGAGCCACTGATCTTGGCGGATCACGTTCAGGCGTAGTTGATATTCCGTGAGCAACGGTTCCAAAATTTGCGAGGCTGCTGCTTCTGGAGGCAGGGAAGGATCAATCGCCGGTTGTTTAGGTGTTTTGGGCAGACTGATCGACGGGTTTCCAGGCAAACGTTTTTGGACTTGTCGGAGTGCAGATTCCAGTTCTCCAGCACTACTGAAGCGCCCATTCGGATCTTTTTCCAGACAGCGCGAGACGATCAATTCTAGGGGTTTGGGAATATTGAGGGCCAGTGAGAAGGGTTGCGGGGGTTGCTGCAAGTGAGCTTCCATCCATTGCACCGTGGAGGCCCGTAGAGGTAAGCCAAATGGATTGGATCCGGTAAGCATCTCGTACAGAATGCAGCCCAAGCTATAAAGATCAGCCCGTCCATCTAGCGTTTTGGTTCCCTGGAATTGTTCTGGAGCCGCGTAGTTGGGGGTACCTCCGAATTTGCCTGATCGAGTCAAGCTTGGCATTTCCAGCTCGCCCAGAAATTTGACTAGGCCAAAGTCCGCGATCTTGATCGTTTCGGCTCCAACTGCGTCGTGGACCAGAAACACATTGCCGGGTTTAAGATCTCGATGCACAAACCGGACGGCTTTGCCCTGGATCGTGGTGCCACGGTGGATCGCTTGTAGCCCTGCTGCGATCAGACGGGCAACGTGAACTGCACGGGCAGACTCAAATTGAGGGGTTTTGATCAGGGCTTCATGCAGGGTTTGGCCTGTGATCAACTCCATCACAATGAAGGGTAATTCGACGGGTTGATCGTGATTGCCCTTATAGGCGACTGCACCGTAGTCCAACACCTGCACAATATGGCTGTCTTGCAGAATGATGCAGGCTTGCATTTCTCGGCGGAATCGTTCGCGGGCTAGGGGGTTGGTGACCAGGTTAATGCTCATGAACTTGATCGCCCGATAGATCGGAGCGGAGTCCATAGAAAGCTTCTGATCGAGGGCTTTATAGACCCGACCCATGCTGCCATAGCCCAGCAGTGATTCTAATTGGTAGCGTCCTCCCTGCCCTAGGCGTTTGCCAATCCAGGGATCGTTTTTCGCCTCCACCATAGGTGCCTACTTGATCGCCACAACTTCAATCGAAGCCCAGCCATTTTCCTACAACCATAACCTGAGTTGTGCTACCGATGATCTCGAATGATCTCGAATGATCTCGAATGATCTCGAATCTGGTTAACCAGGAGACTGGATGTTTGCCCATATGCCTTGTAACCTTAGCGCTCCCAGATCAGAATAGCCTCCGTTGCCGTCGATTCTAGCTTCATCGAGTCCTGCCGCATGGTCTAAACACAAGTCTGATCATTCCTAATTCCTGAGAACGCGATCAGAACGTATCTGACACCAGGATTCCCCCTTGGTTCCTCAGCTTGAAGGGGCTCAGCAACAGGACTACGGCACACTTCTGGGGGCAGCTCTGGGTCAGGGGGGGTGGCGTGTTACCATAGCGAAGCGTTGATGTTGATCATGCTGAGGTAAAAACTCGTGGCTCTCACCACCCATCGGGATAGTAGCAACCTACTCCAGATCCTTTCTGAAGTTGATCCAACTCTTTTCGGGTTTCTTGAACAGGAGTTAGGACGGCAACAGGAGCATTTGGAAATGATCGCCAGCGAAAATTTCACATCGTTAGCGGTGATGGCAGCTCAGGGATCCGTGCTCACCAACAAATATGCTGAGGGGCTTCCGGGCAAACGCTACTACGGGGGCTGTGAGTTTATCGATCATGTTGAGCAGTTAGCAATCGATCGGGCTAAGGAATTGTTTGGGGCTGCTCATGTGAACGTTCAGCCTCATTCGGGAGCACAGGCCAATTTTGCCGTCTTTCTCGCCCTGCTCCAACCGGGTGACACGATCATGGGCATGGATCTCTCGCATGGGGGCCACCTGACTCATGGATCGCCTGTGAATGTCTCTGGTAAATGGTTTAACGTTGCTCACTACGGAGTTTCCGAGAGCACTGAGCTACTGGACTTTGCCCAGATCCGGGAGCAAGCCCTAGCGATTCGACCCAAGTTGATCATCTGTGGCTACTCAGCCTATCCCCGTCAGATCGATTTTGCGGCGTTCCGAGCGATCGCGGATGAAGTGGGGGCCTATCTCATGGCCGATATTGCTCACATTGCCGGTCTGGTTGCCACAGGACATCACCCCGATCCGTTGCCTGTGTGTGATGTCGTCACCACCACCACCCATAAAACCCTGCGCGGCCCGCGTGGGGGACTGATCATGACTCGTGATCCGGATCTGGGTAAAAAGTTTGATAAGGCGGTCTTTCCGGGAAGTCAAGGGGGACCATTGGAGCATGTGATCGCAGCGAAAGCCGTTGCCTTTGGGGAAGCGCTCCAACCTGCCTTCAAAACCTACTCAGCCCATGTGATCGCCAATGCCCAAGCGCTCGCCAAGCAACTGCAGCAGCGAGGGATCCGGATTGTGTCAGGAGGCACCGATAATCACCTGATGTTGTTGGATCTGCGATCGGTCACTCAACAGCTGCATCAAACAGGGGCCTCCGATCCCAACATGACGGGCAAACGAGCGGATCGACTGATGGAGCAGATCAAGATCACCACCAACAAAAATACGATTCCATTTGATCCCCAACCGCCGTTTGTCGCCAGTGGCCTGCGTTTGGGATCACCTGCCTTGACCACTCGTGGTTTGGGTCTATTGGAGTTTGAGCAGATTGGCGATATCATAGCCGATCGTCTGTTCCAGCCAGAGGATGAGCGAGTTGAGGCCGACTGTGTCCAGCGAGTCGCTGATCTGACCCGTCGTTTTCCGCTTTATCCCCAGCTGGAGATCAGGACACCTGCCCTAGTTTAGGGATGTTCAATGGCCTATCTGGTCGCATTTCTGGCTGCTGCTTGTGTCGTCCTCTGGGTAACTCCTGTGGTCAAAGAGGTGGGGTTGCGCAGTGGTCGAGTCGATCTCCCGGATGAGCGGAAAATCCATCGGCAGCCGATGGTCCGCTTAGGGGGGGTCTCGATCTTTGTTGGAAACTTAACGGCGTTGCTGCTGCTGTGGCGGGCCGGTGGGTTTTCGGGCTTGCAACCAGAGCAAGAATACGAGATCTGGGGGGTGACCGTTGGGGGATTGTTGTTTTTCCTGATTGGCCTCACCGATGATCTGTTTAATCTCTCAGCCCGGATCCGGTTGGTGATGCAGTTTGTCGTGGCCACGGCAGCTTGGGTGGTGGGGGTTCGGATCGAGTTTGTCAGTTTGCCAGGGATCGGTCTGGTTGAGTTTCCCATCTGGCTCAGTTTGATCATTACCCTTATGTGGTTGGTGGGGCTGGCCAACGCGATCAATTGGATGGATGGGTTGGATGGGTTAGCCGCGGGGGTGTCTGGGATCGCGGCTGTGATCATGTTGGTGCTGACATTATTGCTGGATCGACCGGCAGCAGCCCTGATTGCGGCAGCGTTGGCGGGTGGATCTTTGGGCTTCTTGCGCTACAACTTCAACCCAGCTCAGATCTTTATGGGGGATGGAGGGGCTTACTTTTTAGGTTTTACTCTGGCCGGGATTGGGGTGATCGGAGTGGCCAAAGTGGTGACAACCTTGGCGGTCTTGATCCCGTTCTGTATTTTGGCGGTGCCGATCCTGGATATGTCTACGGTGATCTTGGAGCGGATCTGGCGGGGGCAATCTCCTTTTCGACCGGATAAGGGACATTTGCATCATCGGTTGCTGAAAGCAGGGTTGTCTCAACGTCTTTCGGTGTTGGTGATCTATGCGATGACCTTTTGGGTGGGGAGTTTAGCCTTGGTGTTGGCGGGTCTACCCGGAGGAGGAGCCTATCTCACCGGAGCCTCCCTGTTGCTGGGCGGGGTTGGCTGGGGAGCTCTGAAGCGGCGGCGACAGATTTATCAAGACCAACGTCAATCTCCGAAACTGCCCTACTCCCTTCCGACCAATGGATCAAGCTCCGATCCACCTCCCCCATCAGCGTCTTACTCGGAGTCTGAAGCCGATCCAGATGGATCTGGCAACGGATCGTTCTCATGATCGTTCTCATGGTCATTCTCAAGATCGTTGTCATTAAGGATCTCGGTCATCGTTGAGTGTGAAACCTGTTAAACGCTGGGATCAATCTCCAAAACTCCAACACTGGCCGGATTGATCAATCGAGATCAGGGCTACTATGATCCATAGCGATCTTCTTAAATGAGCTTGATCTCATTTCCTTTTTATGGATAGCCCCATGAATAGCTCCAATCCCTTTTCCTCTCCCTCGATGGAAGCAGAAAATCTTCGATCGGCCCTGCAGTTTTTTCTAGAAGATGACAACATGATCGATCGGTTTGAAGCGGATGGGCTCAAGACCCTGATCATGCAGGATGGGAAACTCTCTGCCACCGAACGCCAATTTCTAGAGGAAGCGATGGAACGCAATAATTTTGATCAAGAAGCGATTGCGATTCTGAAGAACTTGCTGCAACGCCATAGCTTGATCACGGACATTAATCTGGACTCTGATCAGCAATCGTAGAATAGGGTATCTCCTTAGGGTTGGATTCATCCCCCCTGCCTGCTGGTAACTTTCTGGCTCCTCTTGATCACTTGCAAAATGAGGATTTCTGCTCCATGACCTCTGCTTCCCAACCTGTAACTCCTGTCACCCTTGATCGGGATTATCGTCTCTGCGCCGGTCTCTTTCTGCTGTCGTTACCGCTAGCCTTTCTCTCCCCTTGGGCGACAACCTTGGTTGCCCTGTTTGCCCTGTTCCTGACGATCCAGACGGCCACACTCCGACTTGTTTTTACCGACACGGCGTTAGAGGTCTATCGAGGCGAAGCCCGGATCCGTCTGTTTCCCTACACAGACTGGTTGCACTGGGAAATTTATGTTCTCTCGCTCCCGATCTTGTTTTACTTTCGGGAAATCAACAGTATTCACTTTCTGCCC
>CAZONZ010000183.1:4413-8027 GCA_964581005.1 uncultured bacterium | reverse complement strand
CAGATCAATCCTGGATTTCAGGGTAAAATTAGGTAAACTTGGGGCAAGAAAGATAGATTCTTGCTGAGTTGGGTAACTCGTTGCGTAATATATTGTTGCACTGTTTGTTGCACTATCCGCATTCGGCGTATTTCTTATGGCTCGAATCCTCGTTATCGAAGATGATCCCGCAATCCTGGATGCAGTTCGGCTCAACCTGGAACTCGCAGGGTATGAGGTCGTTCAAGCCGTGGATGGGATCAAAGGTCAGGCAATGGCCCTGCAGGTGTTGCCAGATCTGGTCATTCTCGATCTGATGTTGCCCCAAGTGGATGGACTCACGATTTGTCAGCGGCTCCGGCGCGATGAACGGACAGGTGAAGTTCCGATCCTGATGTTGACAGCACTGGGTCAAACCCAAGACAAGGTCGAAGGATTCAATGCTGGAGCAGACGATTACTTAACGAAGCCGTTTGAGGTCCAGGAACTCTTGGTCCGGGTTCGAGCTCTCCTGCGTCGCTCCGATCGAATTGCCCAAACCGCTAAACACAGCGAGATCTTGAGCTATGGCCCTCTCACCCTGATTCCGGAACGCTTTGAATCCGTCTGGTTTGGGACCACGATCAAATTAACTCACCTGGAGTTTGATCTCTTACATTGCCTCATGCAGCGCCATGGCCAAACGGTTTCCCCCAGCGAGATCCTGCAAGAGGTTTGGGGTTACGAGCCAGACGATGATATTGAAACCATCCGCGTTCACATCCGCCATCTCCGCACCAAACTTGAACCCGATCCGCGCCACCCTCGTTACATCAAAACGGTCTACGGTGCAGGCTACTGCCTAGAGCTACCCAACATCGGCAACACCGATGAAGACGATCCTGACCCCTCCCCGCCCTCTCAAGTTCCGGCTTCGGCTGTTCATGGGGAGGCTGAGGACTCTCGCCGTTAATAAAGATGGATCGCCCTGGATCCTTAACTCGATTTCTGACATAGCCCGATGGATTTCCCGATTGCTCGTTCGCATTTCTATCATGAAGTCAATCAGTCAGATGATCAGATTGATCTGGGGCGGGCTGCTCTTTATATTGCCCAGGAAACCTATCCCCATCTTGATCCGGATGAATATCTAGCTGCCCTGGATACGATGGCTACCGAGGTGGAGGAACGCCTGCCCAATCAGCGCTATCCCATGCGGGTACTCCAAATACTGAATCACTATCTTTATGAGGATCTGGGTTTTCGGGGTAATAGCGACCATTACTACGATCCTCGCAATAGTTTCCTCAATCAGGTCATGGATCGTCGTATGGGGATCCCGCTTACGCTTTCATTGGTTTATCTAGAAGTGGCTCGTCGGATCGATTTTCCGATGGTTGGGATCGGTATGCCGGGACATTTTTTAATCCGTCCAGAGTTTGAGTCCGTTGGGATCTTTGTGGATCCATTTCAGCAGGGGGAGATCCTCTTTCCAGAAGACTGTCAGGACCGATTACAGCAAATTTATGGATCCTCAGTACAACTGCAGGATCGGTTTTTGGAACCTGTTGGCCCACGGGCCTTCTTAGTGCGAATGTTGACAAACTTAAAAATGATCTATCTCAACCAGGGGGATCTCGTGAATGCATTGTCCATGAGTGAGCGGATCATGTTGGTGAGACCCAAGCATCAGATGGAGCGTCGAGATCGAGGGTTAATCTACTATCAATTGGGCCGTTGGACCGAAGCTCGTCAAGATCTGGAAGATTACCTCAGCAATTTACCCTCATTCCATCAGTGGGATCAAGATGCGATCATGATTCGCACATTGCTCGATCAGCTTCAATCAGATGAAGACTAGCACCAGGATCAATCCATAAAAATTGCCGAAAAGATCTCGACTCAACGGAGATCTACGTGGATCGCTGGCAAGGGTTGTTTTACTATCAATTAGGATTTTGGTGTGAAACCAACTTCTAGCCAAAAAATAGGCAGAAATCGACCTGGAATACTAGATGACTCACGTTCTCCAATGCGTGTAGCTCCAACGGTTCGATAAAAACCTTCGGCATGGGGATCTCCCTGAATGATCAGAGACTTTCCTCCACATGCAGCCACATAGTCTTTAGCATTCGTGATCAAAGCACGGCCAATCCCCAAACCCATATATTCCGGTTTAACAAACAGAGCCTCTAATTCAAACTGGATCGGTGAGAGTTGCTCTACACCATAGAAGCCAACTATTTTATCGATTGTTTCGGCAACCACAAAATGGAATTGAGGATCCTGAATCTGATCAGGTATGATTGTGAGTTCTTGCCGACAGGATTCCATAAAATCTTCCGAGTAACCCCAGTACGCCTTCGAGCGGATGGCAAGGTGACTCACTATCGCTGCATCCTCAGGTTTTGCATCTCGAAGATTAAGAACGTTGCTCATAGGTTTAATTAGGGACTGATGGGGGATAAAGTATCGATCGATCATGAGGTCTCTATTAATCTTAGCCTCCAAGATAAAACCCAAACGCATGACTTCGTTGAGCATTGAGGCTGTGACTCAAAAATATATAAAACAGGATCGGAGGGTCATTCCTGGAGGCATCTGATCCATCGGTTCGACACAAACTGATCGCTTCGTTAAATAAGTCTGCAGGAGTATAGTGTTCCCGCCGTAAAAAGTGGTTGACACTATCGTGACTCAGCCCTGTCAAAACCTCGCTTAAGTGTACACAACATAGTCTTGCTACTCTGTCAATGCATAAGTCCTATAGGTTCTATAGTCCTATAGCTGTTACTCAACCCTCTGATCCGTATTTTGAGAAGACTCTTAGACAGGGAGGAAATTGCGTTTCTCCAGTAGAGTTTGCAGATTGAAATGGCGCTCCAATAAACAGGCATGGCCACTGCCTTGAACAACTTCAACTTTGGCCTGTGGTAGACGCTCCGCTAACCGATTCACTTCATCTACTGAGGGCAACAATCGATCTCCTGTTGTGCCAATCAAAAGTGTGGGCCGATCGATCTGTTCCAATGGCAATGGTTCTGGATTAAAAGTACATAATAAATTCACTCGCTGTGCAGTGATCTGGAGTGGCACCGATAAGGCTGCTCGACGCAGTTGATCTCGATCGGGTAGATCTAATTGATCGAGATTGGCTAGCAGTCCTAACCCTCGCTCTGATGTCATCTGGTAAAGTGATGGGGGCACCAGGGGTAAGAGCAAGCGGGCTCCCAGCCACCAAACCACTCGATGAAAAGACGAAGCTGGATTCACCAAGATCAATCCAGAAATTCTCTGCGGGTGTTGAGTTGCCATTAACAGCGCCAAGCATCCGCCAAATGACTCACCACACAAGATCGGTGGATCCTCAGGATCGATCAGATTCCAAACCCGTGCGGCCAAGCTTTGCCAGGTCTCCGATCCGGTCATTCCAAAGGGCACAGGCTGGATCCGGAAATAGGGTCTCAAATAGCTCTCCTGCTTGTAAAACAAGTCTCCTGTGCCATCCATTCCGGGCAAATACAGGAGTAGGGGAGGCTTCGAGGGACGATCTTGAGTGGGGGGAGTAGAAACGAGAACGGATGATTGTTCAACCATAAGACTCAGCAATCCTGACAACAGTTCTGACAACAGTTCTGACAACAGTTCCGACAACA
>CAZONZ010000183.1:0-4313 GCA_964581005.1 uncultured bacterium | reverse complement strand
GACAACAGTTCCGACAACAATGATCTTTGCAACAACACTTCAGTCGTTAACACCACCGACATTCTGATGGATCAAGGGTTAGAGTTTATGCACTGAGAAGGTAAAAAAGATGGCTGCAGTCCTGGCTGGATAAGCCTTATAGCCCTCTGACCACGTCGATAATGTTTGACGTGGTTGAAACTCATTCCCAGCAGCTCCTCTACCTCTATCCGACGCCTTAAGCGCTCTCCTCTTATGACGCCTCTTTTTTATCATACCCACCACTCTTAACGTCTCGAAACATTTCCTCCCTATCACATCGTTTAATGATTGAGACTTTTTGATCTCTGACTTTTCCTGATACTACAACGCTCTCTGTTGGAGGTGAGCAGACCAAGTTAGCTCATCGGCTGAATGAACGTCTCCATGCAGACTCTGATCTACTAGAGAGATTCAGGTATCGAGTAGATCGCCGATCACCGTGAGTGATACGTAATGATCTAAGATTTTTGCTCAAGTCCGTCTGATCAAACAATATACCGTTATAATGGACTCACCTAATTAGGACAAGAGAAGGCGCTGGTTAGCGTCGTAGTTTACTGCTGTTATGAAGCCCAATATGTGGGTAGCAATGAGATGACCGATCTGATCAAACCTTCGGAAGCCAAGATCCGGATTGAGAACTTAGTCAAAATTTATGGGAACAAGCCGGAGTTTGCCCTGAACCAGTTTCGCCAGGGATACTCCAGAGATGCCATCTTTCAAGCTACAGGCAATGTGCTGGCGGTAGCTGATGTTTCGGTCTCGATCCGTGAGGGAGAGCTCTTTGTGATCATGGGTCTCTCTGGGTCTGGCAAATCGACTCTGGTACGCTGTCTGAATCGCTTGATCCCTTCCACAAGCGGCCATGTTTACATTGATGGAGAAGACATCCTCACTGTTGATGATCAGCGCCTCCGTCAGATCCGCCGCACCAAGATGGCGATGGTGTTTCAGCGTTTTGCTCTCTTTCCCCACCTGTCTGTGTTAGAGAATGTGGAGTATGGCCTCAAAGTCCAGGGGGTTGGCAAGGAGCAACGACGCCAAAAGGCTCTGGACACCCTAGAGATCGTGGGCTTGAAACAGTGGGCCGATCGAGCTCCATCCAATCTGAGTGGAGGGATGCAACAACGGGTGGGTCTGGCACGGGCGTTGGCGACTGATCCCGATATTTTGTTGATGGACGAAGCCTTCAGCGCCCTTGATCCTCTGATCCGCCGTGAAATGCAGGATGAGTTGATCCGCTTGCAGGATACCTTGCACAAAACCATTGTGTTTATCACCCACGACATTCAAGAAGCCCTCAAAATTGGGGATCGCGTGGTGGTGATGCGGGACGGATCCTTTGTTCAGCTTGGGACTCCGGAAAGCTTGTTGACTGAACCCGCCAATGATTATGTGGCAGCGTTTACTCAGGATGTGAATCGGGCTCAAGTGCTCAAGACGGGATCGATTACGCGCCAAACGGTGACGATGATCTTGGGTCAGGGATCGATCCAGGCTGCACTGGAGCAAATGCAGCAACACGATCTTAAGCATCTCTACATTGTGGATCGGCATCGTCAGCCAGCTGGCTATGTGACTGAGGCACGGCTGCATAAAGCTATCCAACAGGGTGATGATAGCCTTGCCAATGCTCTGCAAACCGATTTTCCCAAAGTGGCAGCTGCGACTAGTCTTGAGGATATCTTCCACTTGCTGCAGCGGCGAGTCCCGATCGCGGTGGTGGATCCTGAAGGTCGGTTTACTGGCGTGGTTGAGCAATCAGATATTTTGGCCAGCATTGGTCGCCTCACCCAAGCCGGAGAAGCCAAATCGATCTCAGAAGTCGAAGTCTCCCAACCGTTGGAAGTTGCTGTTTAAGTGAGTCTTGAGTCAGATGGCTGAGCGATCCTTCAGGATCTCAGTGATCCGACAGATTGCCTGTATTTCTGAAGATTCTACCCCTACCCATGGGTACGGATCGAGTAAATTCAATCGATCTCAGCACGCTCTACCTGACTGAGATGTGATCAAGGAGGCCACATTGTGATTGATCATCCTACATTTCTGACGCTTCTGGATCCATTCCAGGAAACTCTGCTGCCCCTGGGGGACTGGATCGAGTCCTTTATTGAGTGGCTTGTGGATAACTTCCGACCTGTTTTTCAGGCGATCCGCTGGCCCATTAGTCATCTCCTCGACGGGATCGAAGCCTTTTTCCTGGGGATCCCTCCTCTGCTGTTTGTCCTTGCGGTCCCCTTGATTGCTTGGCAGATTGCTGGGGTAACTGTGGCAAGTTTAAGTTTCGTTTGCCTGATTGTATTGGGAGCCATTGGGGCTTGGGATCCTGCAATGGTCACCTTAGCTCTTGTGATTACCGCTGTGCTCTTTTGCACCATCATTGGGTTGCCCCTCGGCATTCTCAGTGCTCGTGGTGATCGCTTTGAGTATGTGATCCGCCCTATCCTGGATACTATGCAGACTTTGCCAGCATTTGTATATTTGGTCCCCGTGGTCATGTTATTTGGGATTGGTTCGGTTCCGGGCGTGATCGTGACCTTTGTGTTTGCAGTCCCCCCGCTGATCCGTCTCACCAATCTAGGGATCCGTCAGGTACCGGAGGAAGTTGTCGAAGCCGCTAGGGCTTTTGGAGCTACCCCCAATCAAGTGTTGTGGGATGTGCAGATCCCGTTGGCCAGTCCGACGATCTTAGCGGGTTTGAACCAGTCCATCATGCTCTCTCTGTCGATGGTGGTGATCGCCTCTTTGATCGGGGTTGAAGGCTTGGGGCAAATGGTAAATCGAGGGATCGGGCGCTTAGATGTGGCGCTGGCCTCAGTTGGCGGGATCGGGATTGTGTTGTTGGCGATTGTACTGGATCGGATTACTCAGTCTGCAGGACGTCATCCCAGTGGGCTACCGTTCATGGATCGCGGACCTGTGGGAGGAATTCGGAACCTGTTGCGATCGAAATCTAAATCCCAGTCGCAGGAAGCAGAAGCGTAATTGGAACAAATTGACGAGATTGGGGTTCATAGTAAAGATGTACGAGTGAATGACCTGATTGCGTCAAATAGGCTGAATCAAGGCAGATCTTAACCTGCGTGATCAGTCAAAAAGCAAACCAATTCTAATGTGTTGTTACGTTAGCGGACGGATTCTGATGAACCTGAATTTTCAACTTCCTCGCCCTGTTGGATCAGTGGCTGTGCTGGCAGCGTTGGCAACTGGAACTGCTGTCGGATTGATGGCTCCCAGTTTGGCCGATCAACTTCGCTCTCAGGAGCCTGTGCTGATTGCCGCTGAACCCGGAGAAGGGATCTCGGTGGTGCCAGCCTATGCCGTGTTGGGTGAGCTATTCCAAACGGAGATCGTCAACATTGGCATGGAACAATTGGGTTACACGGTTGAGTCGCCCAAGGAATTGGAATATGCCACCCTGCACATTGCCGCTGCCAGTGGAGATGTACACTATGTGCCTGCCCACTGGGAAACCTTGCACGCCGAATTCTATGAGAAGAACGGTGGGGACGAAGAGATCATGCGGATCGGAACTCTGGTTCCCAATGTGTTGCAAGGCTACCTGATCGACAGTAAAACTGCAGAGGCCAATGGTATCACCAGCTTGGATCAACTGAAAGATCCTGAGATCGCGGCGTTATTTGATAGCGATGGTGACGGCAAAGCCAACTTGACAGGCTGCAATCCGGGTTGGGGCTGTGAGCTGGTGATCGAGCACCATCTGGATGCCTACGGTTTACGGGATACTGTCGAGCACGATCAAGGCAAATATGATGCTCTGATTGCCGACACGATCACTCGCTTTGGCCAAGATCAACCGATCTTCTACTACACCTGGACGCCTTACTGGGTTAGTGGTGTCCTGCAGCCCGGTAGCGATGTTGACTGGCTGGAAGTGCCCTACACCGATCTGCCGGAAGCGCAGGGTGAAGTGTCTGAGGACGAGACCACTGCAGACGGCAAGAATCTTGGATTTGCAGTTGATCAACAGCGGATCGTGGTCAATGCTGAGTTTTTAGCCGACAATCCAGCTGCCAAGCGGTTCATGGAACTGGTGACGATCCCGCTCAATGATGTCAGTGCTCAGAACAAGCTGATGCAAGACGGGGAAGATACCCTTGAGCAGATCCGAGGCCATGCTGAGCAGTGGATCACCGATCACCAGGACGAGTTTGATGGCTGGATCGCTGAAGCGAAAGAAGCCGCCCAATAGATCCTGATTCTAAGCTCCTCTCTGTTGCTGCAAGTTCTGCAGATCCGATAGATGCTCTTGCCTCTGTGGGGATCCTGCA
>CAZONZ010000182.1:0-8034 GCA_964581005.1 uncultured bacterium | reverse complement strand
TGGCTGCACAGGGAGCCGCGATCACAGAGGTGACGGAAGGAGCAATGGTCGCAACGCCACCGATCAGGCTAAAGGCAGAAATAAAACCGATCAGAGCAAGATGTTGAACTTTCATGGGGGATTCCTAACCGAACTTCAGGTTTCGTGATAACCGGCAATGGGTTCATGAATTAATGTTTCACGCCCAGATCGCATAGGGATGAGGCTCATATAAGCTTTCTCTCAGCAAGGGGTTAGGGATCTCTCACAGGCCAAGCCTTTCCATGCCTTACCCTGGATCTGGATCGATCGTGATCTAAGAATTCATCGGATCCATAGTGCTGCTGACATTTCGGGCTCCAGCGATCATGTCTAAACCTGCAACTCTCTCCTCCTCCTCGGCTCAAGCATCTACTGAGCACTCTTCGACCCTTCCCGATCCCCCTCGCACGCTGGAGATCGCCGGAGATGGCAAGATCCGCACGATGCCTACCCCAACGTCCACCCTGATGCGACGCTTCTCGCTACGCTACCCCTACCGCCTCTACCGTTTTCTCTCCGATCTAGATGATGCCGTAACCTCCATCCGCTCCGATCGAGACCGCTTACGGGTGATCACCACCTTAGTCCGGCATTTACTGAACCAGTCCAGCTGGATTACTGAAGCTTGCCCCAGTCCTGATCCCCGTCTTGGCTGGGCCGTTCACTTTCTCTACGATGAACCCGGCTACCCCTTCACGATTCAGGTGGTATCCTGGATCCCTGGTCAAACCTCTCCGATCCATAACCACGGCGGCTGGGGCATTGTCTCGTTATTGGGAGATCCTCTGAAAGCAGGTCGAGAACGCAATCGGATCTGGCAGCGACTGGATGATGGATCGCAAGAAGGCTACGCCGAAGTCAAACAAGTGAGTGAGATCCTCCTCCATCCGGGTGATCTGGTTGCCTTTACCCCAGAAGCGATCCACAGTGTCGAAGCGGTTGCCGCTGATACCAACGATCCACAGCCAACCCTCACCTTCAATCTCTATGGTGATACGGATTTCGATGATCGCTATGAGTTTGATCCACAACACAACACAGCGAAACCGTTTTGATTGGATGAAAGGTGATCAGGGCATTAGAGAACACGTCTAATCTTCTACACCCTGATCACACGTAAGATTGGATTGATCAAGTAGCCTTGGCTTTGGCTTCAGCAAAGGATAGATATGCGTGTTCAGGATCGTAAAGATGGCAACGAGTGATGATCTGTTTCATCATCTGCCAGGAGAATTGTCGTTCCCGAATCCGATCCCCCCAGGTTTCCTTCAGGATGGCATGAGCTTGTCGGAGGTTATAGGAAGGAATACCAACCGAAATATGATGGGGGACATGCACGTTAATATCATGGCAGAGAATCTCGACCCAGGCAGGATAGGAACAATGGATCGATCCTTCTAACTGAGCTTCCACCTCATTCCAGGTCTCTGCAGGACGAAATTGGACGTCTGGATCAGTGTGATGCACTAGCGTAAACGTGCTCATCCAGAAGTGATAGACTAACCAGGGCATTAGCCAGAACTTGATTACGCCCCAAACACCCAACGTGATCAATAAGGTTGGGAAGAGAACAGCCCCAAACAGGATCACGATCGCAACGGAAAACCTAACTTTGGATCGATCCCGTTCCGCTACTTGATTGGGATTGAAGTGAAGAGCAGCCCAGTGAGCGATCGAAGCCAGCCACCAAAGTCCACCGCGTAGACCTCGATAGAGAGCCTGCATCCAACCCTTCGCACTCATGTAAGCTTCAACCGTCCAGGGTTCCCAGGCATTGTCCAGGTGAAGTTTATTGGTGTTGCGATGGTGCTGATCGTGGAGCAGTCGCCAAGCATGGAAGGGATAGATCAAGGGCAACATCATCACATGGCCAACCCAATCATTGATCCAGATTCGCTTGGCAAAGGAGCGGTGACCGCAGTCATGACCAATCACAAACCAGCCTGTTAGCGCGGTTCCGGTGAGGATCCAGGCCAAGGGGAGCAAAAACCAGGGAGCCAGAGCAATTGTCACGTACCCTAGAGTTGCCCCCGCTAGCGAGATCAACACCGACAGTAAAGCTTTACGCCCATCCTTATGAAAACATTCCGGAGGCAGGCTTCGTATAATATCGCGCAGCTGTAGATCCGCATCTGAGGTTGGGCTAGGGCTATGATTTGAGATCTCAGAGGGCACCTCAACAGTCGCCTCTGTCAGGTTGGTAGACAAAATGAGTCTCCTTAAAAAACCTTCATATTTATATCATGCTTAGGGCTTCGAGGGGCGAACAGCTTGAGCGGATCCCTTGGCTCTATGCCTTTGTGTGATCCTGGAGTCCTCGATCGCTAACCTTAGGCAAGCCTTAAAACTGGGCTGTCTGAAACTGAGCCGCTTACAATATGAGTATTCGTGGCTATTCATGCTGATCGAAATCGTCTGACTCATCCTTTGAACCCTTTGCTGCATGCACACTTGGGATGGATCCTTGTTCAGGCTGGCCTATTCCCTTCGGTGCATTATTCTGTCGGCAACCCGGATATTATGCTGGATACTCTCATTACTCTGATCTTTGCACTGGCAGGCATTGGCCTTGGGGTTTATGGCCTTGATCTCCTACCTGCTACAGTCCTACAGGGTGCCAATGTGGATGGTGCCCGTTTTGTCACAGGTGGTTTCGGTCTCTTAGCTGGAGCGGGGATCGGCGTAGGTGTGCGCTGGGCCTACCGTCGCTTTGAAACCAATGTGCGCTCGATGCCTCCCGACATGTTGATCACGCGCTCCGTCGGGTTGGTGATCGGGTTGGTGATTGCTAACTTGGCAATGGCTCCGGTCTATCTGCTTCCGTTACCCTCCAACCTCAACTTTATCGAGCCTCTGGCCTCAATCTTTTTCAGTTTAGCCTTTGCTTATCTAGGGGTTAGTTTGGCCGACAGTCAAGGATCGGCCCTGATTCGGTTGTTCAATCCTAACTATGCATTGCAAGCTGCTCTGTTGGCTGAAGGCAGTGTCAATCCTGCCATGGCCAAAGTCTTGGATACTAGCTGCATCATTGATGGCCGGATCTCCAATTTGATCAAGACAGGCTTTTTGGAAGGAACCCTGGTGGTGCCTCGCTTTGTCTTGGCGGAACTGCAAACGATCGCGGATAAAGCGGATCCTCAGAAACGCGAACGAGGACGGCGCGGGCTGATTATGCTGCAGGATCTTCGCTTGCAATATCCCGATCGATTTGTGATCCATGAAATGGACTATCCTGATCTGACTGCAGTTGATGATAAGCTGGTGCGGCTTTCTCAGAGTGTGAACGGGGCATTGGTCACCACCGATTTTAATTTACAGAAAGTGGCATCGGTGCAAGATGTGATCGTTTTGAATGTCAATGAATTGGGCGATGCCTTACGACCTGTCTATATTGCTGGAGATAGTTTAGAGATCAAGATCACCCGCGAAGGCAAGGAACCGGGTCAAGGGGTTGGGTATCTGGAGGATGGAACCATGGTGGTGGTTGAAGAAGGCCATCGGCTAGTAGGTAAAAAGCGAGTTGTAGTCGTGACCAGCGCGATCCAAACCTCAGCAGGACGGATGATCTTTGCACGGTTACATACTCCGACGACTCCGCTTAAAACGGGTTAGATCAGGGGCAAAGTGCCCTCAAGAAAACCCAACTTTGCAGATCACCAAATTCTAGATCACCCTAGATCACCTGTATTCGATCGACTCACTTGATCGATGCTGAACCAGCCCGATTTGATCTGAATCAAGGCAATAACGTTAAAATAGCTTTCAAGATCCTGAACGAGTTAGACTAATAGGTTCAAGATCAAGTGTATTCTATGATTGACACATGCCTAAGCCATAGCGGTGCTGAACTGGGCCAATAAATTCAGATCTAGAGTTAAGGTGTTGTTGTTAATACAGGTAAATCCCAATAGAGATCGGCAAACTCGGACAAAACTAGTTTCTCCCTAACCAATATATCCAGTAATATGATGGTATGCTCCTAGTAACTTTTATAGTGCTTTCAGATCCCCCATGCCTGTTGGCGATATCGCTTGTCAGCATCAAGCCTGGATTGAGTTGGGATCGTGTTGGCTGCTGATTCGGGAGGGGATCCATGCAAGCTAAGGGATGGTCACTTCGCTGGACGCTCGTGTTGTCTTTAGGCATTCAAGTGGCAACAGCTGTTGCGATCACAGGATGGGTTTCCTGGTACAACGGCCAAAGAGCAGTTAACGATCTAGCCGCCCAACTTCAGGATCGGGTCACGGGGCAGGTTCTACAGCATCTAGATGGATATTTGGCAACACCTCATCAGGTCGTCCAGATCATGGCCGATGCTGTAGAGCTAGGTGCTGTTGATCCAGATGATCATGACTTAACGGTTCGATATCTATGGAAGCTGACTAAAGTCTTTCCCAATGCCAATTACCTTAATTATGGATGGGAAGATGGATCCTTTATTGCGGTTGGACTCGCTGACAATACCTCCGAAGAAATCCGTATCTCAGAAACTCTTCCCGATCGGCTTGAGATTATCTCTGCTTATGAGATTGGTCCAAATGGAGAACGAGGTGATCTCGCTCAAGAGTTTGAATGGAGTGATTTTCGGCAACAGTCTTGGTATCGAGAGCCAATCGAGGCAGGCGAATCGATCTGGACTAGCATTTACAATTGGGATGGTTTACCTAGTGTCACCGTGATTAGTGCAGGAAAGCCTCTATTTGATCCTCAAGGAAATCTGATGGGTGTTGCTGGAGTCGATCTCTTTCTGTCAAATATTCAAGACTATCTACAATCGTTAGATGTGAGCGATTCAAGTCGTATCTTGATTATGGAGAGGAATGGTCAAATTGTTGCAAGCTCAGCCAATGATTTACCTTTTGTGATTGAGGGTGATACAGCCCAACGAGTTAATGTCCAGAATGCTTCCGATCCAGTGATCCGATCCACTGCAGCATTTTTGGAAGAGAGTTTTGGGAGTTTCGTTACTGTTGATCTGTTTCAGGATTTAAACTTTCAGATTGATGGGGAACGGTACTTCTTACAAGTTGCTCCTTGGCAGGATCGATTTGGCTTAAATTGGCTAGTCATGGTGATTGTCCCTGAGGCTGATTTTTCCCAAACGATTGCGGCCAATACTCGATCAACTCTGTTGCTATGTGTAGTAGCTTTCTTGATTGCGCTTCTATTTGGCTTATGGTCATCCCAACGGATCGTGCGTCCTTTAGTTTCTCTGACCGATGCAGCTCAAGCGATTGCAGGCGGGAATTTGTTTGTTAAGGTTGGTCATAGTGTCTTTCGAGAAGTCAATACGCTTTCCCAAGCCTTTGATAGTATGGCAAAACAGTTACGGGATCTATTCAATCAAATTGATCAAGCCAACCTTGAATTAGAAATGCGGGTGAAACGACGCACCACTGAACTTCAACAAGCTAAGGAAGCCGCTGAAGTTGCCAGCCAAGCTAAAAGTGCATTCCTTGCCAATATGAGCCATGAGCTAAGAACCCCGATGAACGCGATCATTGGCTACACCGAAATGATCGTTGAGGAGATGCAAGAAGATGAAGAGGCTGAGTTTGTTCCTGATCTAAAGAAGATCCTTGCAGCGGCCCGACACCTACTTGGCTTGATCAATGATGTTTTGGATATCTCAAAAATCGAGTCAGGTAAAATGGAGCTGTATCTAGAAACATTTGATGTGAATACTGTTATTAATGAAGTGATCACAACGATCCAGCCCCTTGTACAAAAGAATGCCAATTATCTACAAGTTAACTGTCCTTCAGATATTGGGGCCATTTATGCCGATCTTACCAAGATCCGCCAGAATCTCTTTAATTTACTTAGTAATGCATGTAAGTTCACAGAATCGGGGCAAATCACCTTGGATGTTTCTCGTCGTATGTCCAAAGGTAAAGAGATCATCGTCTTTCGAGTCCAAGATTCTGGAATTGGGATGACTCCTGAGCAAATGCAAAAACTCTTTCAAGCCTTTTCTCAAGCTGATGCTTCAACGACTCGTAAATATGGTGGAACGGGGTTGGGACTAGCGATCACCAAAAAGTTTTGTCAAATGATGGGAGGGGATATCAAAGTTGAAAGTACACTAGGCAAAGGCAGTACATTTACCTTTTTTGTCCCGATTAGGGTGAATCAACCCCATGCAACCCCAACTCCGGCTATTCGCAAAACGATCCCTGGGGTTAACGTTCTACCCTCTAAAGCCGCTCCAGTCCCCAGCTCAACAGATTCGGATCGGACAGGATCTACAGTACCTGTAGCCACCTCTCCCCCTATAACAGCTAGTCCCGTGAGAGTTGATAGTGTGATCCAAACAGCCCGAAACAACCGCCCCCTCGCTTTAGTGGTTGATGCTGAAGTGGATACCTATCAAATGATCGAACAGACTTTGGGTAAGAAAGGATATCACATTCAGATTGCAACAACAAGCCAATCAGGGTTGAAATATGCCAGAGAATTTTATCCCGATCTCATCACCCTTGATGTTGGCATCTCTAACGATCATGGCTGGTCTCTTTTGAAATCTCTCAAAACATCAGAGGCATTATCCCAGATCCCAATTATCGTATTTTCTCAGGTTGATCAGCGAGATAAAGCGATGCAATCAGGTGCAACAGCCTATCTTAATAAACCGATTCAGATCGAAGAGTTGTTAATGATCGTGGAAGCCTGTTGCCCGATCAAGGCTAGCATTGAGATTCTCCTAGCAGAAGATGAAGATAGTATCCGCCATATGACTCGTCGGATGTTAGAGCGTGAAGGTTGGTCTGTTGTTGAAGCGAACAATGGGGAAGCAGCTCTATCAAAAGTTTCTAACGAATTGAGTCTACTCATTCTCGATTTGATGATGCCGAAAGTGGATGGATTCCAAGTGGTTCGCCAGATCCGAGATGATCCCATGCTACAATCATTACCTATCATTATTTTGAGTGCTAAAGACCTGACATCGGAAGAATGGAAATTTCTCGACGGATCAGTGAACAAAGTCTTACAAAAAGGATCCTATAGTCGTAAAGAATTGATTGGCGAGATCAAACGCTTAGTGAAGCTATCTTAACGAGATCTAACTAAATTTCAACATTACTTCACGCATGATGATCCTTACCAGGAAGCGGTTGGCAAGGCTGAAGAAGTCTTAGATCTCCCGATCGAGCCCTATCCTCAAAAAGGCAGGATCTTACCCGAACCCCAAACGTTGCACCAAAACCAGCCGAATCCGGTATGCTGAAAGCTGGATCGTGATCCCCGCAAGCAGACCAAGTGACTCACGTCGAGGGCAAAGGAGTAGGTAAGAGTATGAACCTAAGCTGGGGCTGGTGGAGAGGATCGATGGCGATGGGGATCAGTGCAGGCACCCTGATCGGGCTTGCGGATCCAAGCTGGGCTCAATTTTCCGATATTCAAACCTATTGGGCTGCACCCTACATTTTGCGCTTGGCTGAGCAACAGGTGATCGGGGGCTTTCCGGATGGCACATTTCGCCCGAATGATCAGCTGACACGAGCTCAATTTGCTGCGATCGTGACCCAAGCCTATGGACTAAATACCAACGTACCGCCGAGACAATTTGCCGATCCCATCCCTAGCTGGGCGGCTCCTGCGATCAATGCAGCTTCTGCCGCTGGATTCATTTCTGGATTCCCGGATGGCACCTTCCGAGCTAACGATGTCTTGACTCGTGCCCAGGCGATCACGGTCCTGACCAAAGCCAGTGTCTCCACCCTGGTCGAGGAAAGCCAAATCAACCTGATCCTGAGCATTTATCGAGATGCCGGACTGATCCCAAGCTTTGCCCGTGCTCCCATTGCAACGGCGACCACTGAAAACTTGTTAGTGCTCTATCCTAGCCCCGATCAGATTGCCTCCACAGCTGTTGCGACTCGTGGTGAAGTGGCGGCTTTAACCTACCAAGCCCTAGCCGAAGCGGGCCGTGGTTCCCCCCTCCCACCCCCACCCGGAGCCACCATTCCCAGTGCTCCTCTCCCTGCCGCCACTGAGATCCCTCCCCCTCCC
>CAZONZ010000181.1:0-8096 GCA_964581005.1 uncultured bacterium | reverse complement strand
CTCCTGACTTTCCTGCTCCACCTGAAACTTTTGTGTCTGGATCTCGGTAGATGTTTGCTGCAAATCCATCAGAGATCGCTGCAACTGATAGACCATCTGATTAATATTCGATCCAAGTGTGGACAGTTCATCCTGCCCCTGAATCACCACTCGTGTATTGAGATCCCCTTGACCAATCCGCTCCACAGCTTCAGTCAAATTCAAAATCGGTTTGACCACTCGACCCGAAAGCCAAGTGGCGATCAGTCCTACTCCAATAGCCGTCAGGATCGTACTGCCAATTGTCAACACGGCTAGCTGCTGGCGAGGTGCAAACACTTGAGCGGCTGGCGAGGTGATCAACGCAGACCAGTTTTGGGTCGTCATTCCAGCAACCCGACCGACCGGAACAAAGGTTTCGATCCGAGCCTGATCGGTTTCTGGATCCACCCCCACATCCAGATTCAAGGTGCCTGCCGCGATCAACTCCGAATAGCTAGGCAAAAGCTGAGTGGCCGATTGTCCTTCCTGAGTGGGATCATTGGCGAGAAAAACAATCCCTTGATCATCGATCAATGCGTAGCCTTTGCCCTGCTCAGCAATAAAAGCTGTCTGCAGTCGTGAATCCACCAAACGCATCAACAGTTGGGCATAGACTACGCCCACGATCGCCTCACTCTCGGAGTCGCGAATGGGAGCGGCGATCGGGATGACCCAGCCTCCAGTTGTACTGCCTGCAGGTAAGGCAAAAGGAGTACCGATCACGGTAGATTCTTGCTCAAGTGCAGCCTGGAAGTAGGCTTCATCCCTCTGATTGGGTAACGGATCCCCTTGAGACTGAACCTGAACGCTGCCATCTCGGTTCACGATCGCTAGTAGGCCGTAAATTCCAGCTAGCTGCGAGTAACGTAAGAGCGGATCCCGTTGCTGCCGCCGCGTAGCCGTTTGGCGTAACTGGGCATCGGTAAACACTGACAGTTCTGCGATCACACTGACATCGATCCGGCCATCATCCAGGGTTTGATCGAAGAGAGTTTGCAGCTGCTGGGCTTCATTGCGACGTTCTGATTCGATCGACTCGGTTAAGCTGCGGCTGGCAATCGTGTAGGCAGCTGATCCAACGATCAAGACCGGAATCACGGCTAGAGCGACCCCCAAGAGAGTGGCCTTCGATTTCAGACTGGATCCGATTCCCCCCAGGAATGCCTGTGTCAGAGGAGGGCTAAATTCTGCTGCGGCCAATGAATGAGATTGAGTTTTGGCTTTCATATAGTCCCTCATAATACGATCGCTAACCGCCTGCATCCACTGCTGCTGCCCCCCGATCTAAAGACAGACAAACTCCACCTCAGCTGGAAGATCCTCACAGATCTCATCCTGACTGGCAAAACCATCTCGGATCACGGTTTCCGCCATATTGTCCTGGGTCACCCTGATGGGAGTGAGCTTGACAAAGGGGATCGGGCGACCGCTGGCTAGTGCAACGGTTTCGGACGTGATCTCAGCTAAATCTTTGCCTTCAATCATAGCCATGACGATCTCAATTGTGGCCTGGGCCTGCTGCGGAATCGGTTTATAAACGGTCATGCTTTGATCCCCCAACAAAATATTGCGCAGCGCCACCACCGAAGCATCCTGACCCGTAACTAAAACCTCACCATTTAGACCCGCTGCTCGTAGTGCTGAGATCACCCCACTCGCCATCCCATCATTGGCTACATAAGCGATCTGAATATTGCCCTCTTCGTCTTCGATCAGATCCTCCATCGTGGCCTGGGCAACAGCATCATTCCAGCCATCAATGTACTCATCAAAAATGATCGAAATTTCTCCCTGATCGGCAAGCGGTTGGAGTTGACTTAATGCACCCTCCCGAAAGGCAATGGCATTGTTGTCATCTTCTGAGCCATTGATCATCACCACCCGATCGCCGGGACTGTGCTGCTCCACAATAAACTGGCCTTGTAACTCACCGACTTTGAATCCATCGAAACTCACGTAGGCAGTTAGCTCATCTGCCTGGATCAAACGGTCGTAGGCGATCACGGGAACCAACCTCGCTTCAGCATCCTGGACCAGGGTGGGATCGGTGCTATCTTCGGCAGCCACGATCAAGATACAAGCCCCGTTGTTGAGGGCTTCGGTGGCTTGCTGGAGTTGGGTTTCGCTCGATCCATTGGAGTTGGCATAGGAGACAGTTGCATCAGGTAGAGCAGAGCTAAGCCCGTCCACCAAGGCAGGTCGATCTTGGGTTTCCCAACGGGCTACAGTTCCGGCATCGGGTAATAGAACAGCGATGTTGTCACAGTTCTCAGCGTTTTCCAGACTCGTTTCGGGTTGGTTAAACCCACAGGCTCCGATCACAATTGCGGCGGCTGGGATCAACAGCAAACTCAGATTCAATCTCGGTTGTAGGGGGTGGCGTGCAATCATGGCTCTCCATCGGTGTGAGTCAGGGACACTCAAACAGCGGGACAGGAACAAACAGGATCAAAACGCTAGGGAATCAACAAGCTCGCTCAACGATCGTGAACACAGGCTCAAGAGCTGCTAACGAGTTCCACGGGATGGATTGACAAGCTCTGGATCAGGGTTGGGTGGAGCCACAGGCTGAGGATCGCGGTCGCCCCCGTCTGGAGAAGCCTCGAAATCTTGAACGTTCTCCATCTCCTGCAGATCCTCAATCTCTTCAAGAATCTCAAGATCCTCAGATGGCTCAAGATCCTCTAGAGTCTTCTCTCCCGTCGATCCAGATTCCAGAGATGGCAAGGGGGTTGGGGGTGACGTCAAGGGCTGGGATGCCTTGCCAGGGATCTGGAAGAAGTAGACACTTGCAAGTAGTTGTTGGGACAGGGTGCTCAGTTGTTGGGTTTGCTGTTCGGTGGACTGAGTGAGCTGGGCGGTTTGTTCAGCCAGCTGGGTAATGGTTTGCATGGAGTAGGTTGTTGCTTGGATCGCCAGTTCAATGTCGTGGCTAGCTTGCGAGATCGTGGTGCCCAACTGCCCCAGATCACCAGCTACCTGCTCAACATTGTGGAAAACCCCGCTGGATCGATCCACGCCCCGCGTAAACCCACTGACCAGATTACCTAACTTTTGCACATCCGTATCAATTGCGGACACAACGGTATGAATTTGAGCAGTCCGTTGCTCCAGTGTCACCAAGCCATCATTGGTTTGCTGAGCCAAGGTACTGACCTGATCGGCAATCGCCTCAAATTCCCGTGCTACCACTGCAAATTGCCTTGGATCCCGCTGTTCTCCTGCACGAGCGGCCACCAGAGTTGCATTCAAGGCCAGCACCTGGGTCATTGACGCGATCTCCGTCTGATCTTGCACAAACTGATCGGCCAATCCCACAAACTCACCCAAGGTTTTCATCTGTTGGACAATCCGATCACTACTCTGCTGCAAAATCGTAATTCCCTGGATCAGTTCGCTGATCGCGGTCTGACCGTCCTGAACCGCTTGCTCCATCGTGCTCAAGAGCTGAGTCGATCGATCCACCTGCATGGCCGACGCTTGGGCTGAATGGTCCACATCCTGGGTTAGATCCATGACTTTGATCACCGAATCCACCTGCTCAGCCGCGTTCGTGGCTACCGTTTGGGCCAACTGTTTGAGATCGGTTGCCCGTTGCGACACTTGCTCAGTCGTACTCAAAACCTTACCCAGGACGATGTTGAGCTGTTCGATCAGACGGTTCAGCGTATCGGCCACCAACCCAGTCACCATCGGACTAACTTCCGCCTGAATGGTGAGATCACCCTCCTGCATCGCCGTCACCAGATCCAGGAGTTTACCGATTTCGGTTTCTAGATCGACTTTCAACCGTCGTTGTTCTTCCGCATCCCAGAGTCGCTGTTTCAATTGTTCCGCCAATGCTGCTTCCGACGAGACAATATTGTCAGCCATCCGGTTAAACGTTTGAGCCAGTCGCCCCACTTCATCGCCCGTCAAAACTTCCGCCCGTTGCTTGCGATCCCCAGCCGAAAACGCCTGCGCCACCTGATCCAGATCCCGAATCGGTGTGGTGATTGCTCGTCCCAACAGGATTGCTAGCGCCACATGCAAGGCAACCACCACCAAGGCTGCAATCCCCAACTCCAGAAAGGTGCGGACCTGTAAGGTTTGAATCGCGGTTTCAGGCGTGCCCCTAACGAGCAAGGCCACCGGATCCCCTGCCACCGCAATCAGTCCCTGAGACTCTTGGATGATCCGAGTGGGCAACGCTTCGATCGCCACACTGTAGAACTGCTCTCCAATCTGCAACCGCCCCGTTTGCGGTAACAACTTGACATCTTCGATCGCAGCCGTCAGCAGCTCTTGGGTCAGGGGAATGTCGGGAAGCAGAACACCGGGTTGAGGTAATCCCCGCTGCTGCTGATGTCCGGTGACCACAGGGGCAAACTGATCCCCTTGGCGCAGGTAGATCCCGCTATAGCCCCCATCCACCAACAAGCTGGTATTGCTAAACTGCACCCCAAAGGTGTCCAGAGTACTCTCGATCAGATCTTGATCGTGGTTGACCAAATCCCCACCTACCAACACCCCAGCCACTCGACTGGTTTCCGGATTCACTACCGGAGTGACAATGTAGCGGATCAGTCCATTTTCAATCTGATCAGGGGACATAAACCCAGCACTACTCCCTTCTGCCTCCGAGGCCAGACTGGTACTAAAGATCTGACGTGGAAATTGCTGTACCTCCGACACCAGACCATTGGGATCAAACTGCTGACCCACTTGAGTGGGCGGTAGACCCACCAGGATCCGTTGCTGAGGATTCGCTAGAACGAGGGTGGAAAGTTCCTGAGCTTCTAGCTGCTGTTGCAAAAACTGGGTCAGAGCCTGTCGTTGATCGAGGGTGAGCTCCCCATCAGCATCGGCTTGTAAAACTTCCAACAGCGACTGATCCCTAGCCAGCACCGCCAAACTAGCCCCGATCTGTTCAGCCTTAGCGTTGTAAAGATTCTTCATCACTGCCAGCTCAGATTGAGCCTGATTCCGCAGCTGTTCCTGCAACCGTTGATGGATCGAGCTTCCCCCTACCCCCACTAGACAGAGGGCCAACAGCTCAAACACCACCAGAAACACCAACTGCTTGCTCCCGATCGAGAGCCGATTAAACGGTTGCAACCCCTGAGGCAAACGCCCTCGACGGGAAGGCTGCTGTCGAGAATGGCCAACTGAGGAAGACCGGGTTGGCGAAGGATCCGCAGGTGAGGAAGAAGTAGACATAAGCCAACAGACGATGAAGTGAGGTTTATATGAGGGTTAACTTAGGAGATTGATTAGCCATTCATCCCGATCATTTGAGGGTCATACCCGTCCGTCTTGCTCCCTTGGGGTCTTATCCCGAAGCAAGCTGGCTCGGACACCAAGACTGGGGCTGCCAGATCGACGCGGGGATCACATCCACTTGCAGGATCCAGGTTGCTTCTCCACTACCACGCAGATGTCCCTGAGACTGTTGCCCTGGTTCCACGATCCGAAGCTGCTCCCCCATTACACTACCCAGGACTTGATCCACTACTGCCGCGATCCCTGCCCGCTCCCCCGCCGCTGGCCCTAACCGGATCGCCGTCAACCGATCTCGCATCGTGGTGAGGGTGATCCCCAAAATATCTGCGAGTGAGATCAGCGGCACCAACTGACCTTGATGATGGATCAGACCTAAAACAACGGAGCTGTAGAACGGCAGCGGTTGGATCGTGATCCGATCAATCACCATGATTTCGGTCACAAAAGAAGCACCACACGCCAGCACATCTGATCCGAGTTGGGCTAGAATGTAGCGTTCATTCGGAAACGGTCTATGCACTGTTGTGGGCTGAGAAACCGTGTTCATGGATAGATTAGATTTCCTCTCAAACTTTTTCCAGCACTTGCGATAAACTTTCCGCTGTCACAGGCTTGACCAGATAATCATCTGCCCCGGCCCGACTCAAGCCATAGTTGATCTCAATCTGAGTCTTTTTACTAGAGCAAAAGATCACATGCTGTTTCGCCGTGGGTTCATGGGATCGGAGTTGGCGCAGAAACTTGTACCCATCCTGCTCCGGCAAGACAATATCCAGAAAGACGGCAGCGTAGCCCCCTTGAGCGATCCTGTCGAGTACGCCTTCGGTCGAGGGCGACTCATCAACCTGATGCCCCATATTTTCCAGCAGGGATCGAAGCAGGTAACGATCGGCGGCACTGTCATCGACGACCAAAAACTTCATGCCCACACTCCCAAACAACGAACAGCAAGCTCAGTCCACGCTCAATCACTATTCCCAACCCTACTCTACTGGTTAGATCAACACATCCGTAGAGAGCGGGGCCATCTCCCGCAATAAACCGCGTAACTCGGTCCGAAAGATGTCAACTTCAGCCATGGTCTTGGGTTTAGCAATGAACTTCGAGTGAGCCCACTGAGCCCGCCACTGATTCGCCACCGTTTTCTCAGCTGTCATGATCACAATCGGAATCCCATTCAAACTGGGCTGCCGCCGAATCTGCTTGATCAACTCAAACCCAGTCACCCCTGGCATATTGATGTCCAGGAAAATCACACTAGGGATCGGATCACTTTGCATCAGGGATGGAGTGGCTGCTGCTGCATCTTGACAGGCTACGACCTGATAGCCCCATCCTTCCACCAGGGTTCGGAACTGCTTCAGCAACACCGGAGAGTCATCCACAATAAAGACTCGTGGCTCTTGCTTAGATCCGGTTGTCTCAGCCGATCTCTCCCCTGCTGACGTCGGAGCTTGATCGGGTAGCTGCAAACTGATCAAACCATTCTGCACCAAGTTGGCAAACATCTTGGCCACCCGCAGAGGATCACGGCCCAGATCATAGGCAACCTCAGCCAGCGTTTTCTGCTGCCGCGTCAGCTGATGCAATTGTTTGCGTTGTTCCTCACTGAGATTGGATCGTTCCACAGCCTCTTGATTAAGGATGGGGATCCCTTGCACTGAGGGGATTTGGGCCTGGATCCGGTGCCATTGCTCCCGCCGCGACGAGTTCTCCGATAGCAAGCTCTCCAACTCAAATCCTGTGATCGGTGTCCGAGCCACCAATTCATAATCAGGGACAAACGCTGCCGTGCCCTGCTGATCCTGAAAGCTCAACTCCAGATCGGCCAAAATGCTGAGGCGCAAAGCCTCGACGACCTCTTCATAGCTCACCAGATCCATCTTTTCCAGCCGCCCTAGAACACTGCCTAGCCGGGAGATCTTGTCAGGCGATAGCTCCTCTTCAAGCGACTGGAGAGCCTGCTGAGATTGCTTGATTCGCAGACGAGGCACATATCGCTGCAAAGCATGAATAAATGACGACCAAGAGAGGGGTTGAGCACCTGAAAAGATCATCCGTCCCTGAACAAGGGCGAAGTACCAATCCACCTCATCGATCGGCTTGGAATCATTGAGTCTGAGTTTCCAGTAGCCCGTCAACAGACCATTGGAGAACTGACTGAGTAAACGAGGCAGATCCCGCGCCTCGAACGAAAAACTGGGTTGAGCAGAAGCTGTCATGCTAGACCTCGGAGGCAAAATCAACGCTCGATCTGTCCTCTATGTCCTCTAGACTAATCCCAAACGTCAGCCAAGACCACGTCACGGATTAAAAAATGCTGAAGCAAGGTAAAGATTCTGGTGATGCGGCCTACCGTCTCTCTAACCAACCCCCGATCCCGATCCCGACAACTGCCCCCAAACCCCAAACCGATCTTGATCACAAACCACAATCGAGAACAGCCCCTGGTCGAGATCTTCCCGGCAGCGCCGCACAGCGTCTTGGAGCTTGGCATAGGCATGACGGATCGCATATTGCCGGTTGCGGTAGCAGATGATCGGTGGATCGGTAGGCAAAGCCGACAAACGAGTGTCATCAATATCTTTACGGGAGAGCAGAAGCATAATTGGTTACACCCTATATCTGGATTATCCTCAGAATATCGATCCTGTCCCGATCAACGCATCCTGACTTTGACAAGTTTCCCTACGCCATTTGGCTGATTTTTGTGGCTTCCAGTTGATCAGACTCGATCAGGGTTTGGATCCTCTTCGGCACAACGTTAGCGCGGGTGTCCCCACCCTCAGCTTGCGGGGTGGGGCGGGATAGCG
>CAZONZ010000180.1:0-8098 GCA_964581005.1 uncultured bacterium | reverse complement strand
TCTGTGAACGGGGAATCTCCAGCTATACGCGAAGCGTTAGCTGGATGAGCGTCAATAGAGCTGGCCACAGGAGGCAAACCTCAACCCGCAACTTCCTTACCAGCCATCACCGATCCGTTCTCCCACCCCGACGCTCAACGCCGGTTCCGAGTCATGTCCAACGTCGAGGAGCTGGAACGTGCCCTCAACTTTCCCTGGGAAAAGTGGACCGTATTTCTTCATCCAGCTCAACGTTCCCTGGTCGAGAGAGAATACAACGGCCCAGCACGAGTCTCTGGATCCGCAGGCACCGGCAAAACCATCGTCGCCCTCCACCGAGCTGTCTTTCTGGCTCACCAATATTCCAAAGACCGAGTCCTGCTCACCACCTTTTCCCATGCCCTAGCCAATGCCCTCCGCCTCAAACTGGATCGGCTGATCGGCAATGAGCTCAACCTCCGCCAACGGATCCAGGTCCACTCCATCCAAGGATTCGCCAGAAACCTCTACATTCAAACCTATGGAGAGCCTCAGATCGCCACTTCAGAACACCTCAAACAACTCTTAAAAGAAGCCGCAGCCCAGATCACTGACTGTTTTGAGGGATCTTGAGTCCAGCGCGGGGCAGTGTCCACCACCACCACGTCATAGCCGCTCACCTGTCGGAGCTTGCCCAGTGTGGAGGGATCCTGCTCTTGAGCTATATCTAAGCCCGCTCTCTCCCCCCACCATGCGGCGGATCCCTGAGGGTCTGTATCCACTAACAGCACAGTCCGATCAGTCGATAGGATCCCGGCTAGGTTAACGGCGGTGGTGGTTTTGGCGGATCCCCCCTTGCCATTGGCGATAGCGATAATTTTCACGGTGGCCTCCAGTTGCAATAACAATACTGCCCAGCTTGTGAGTTGGGTACTCTGTGACTCTGTAAGTCTGTCTACGATCAGCGGGGCTAGGCGGGCGATGGATGTTTATTTTTCCTCACTAAATTCATCTGCTGTCGGTCGAATATCAATTCCAGTCGGTAAGCGGATCCATTTGTTGTAATCGGGTAGGAAGTTTTGCCATCAGAAGCTATGAAAGGTAGTAGGATCTAGCATTAACAGGAGTTAACCACTTAACTGATACGAGTGGGAATTCCCCTTCCTTGCACGCAGGCTACTGCGACGAGCAGGGAAGGGATGAAAGCGAGTCTGACTTTTGCTATGATAGAAAAGTCTGTGCCACTTCTCCCTAAGCGAAAACCAAGCTAAACGGGCAGTGTTGCAAGAAGAAGTCTTTTTTTTGGCCTTCGGAACGAGGGGTTTCCGCCTATCGCCAAAGTGTAAGACTTTCTATTCTTCGGGGATAGAGAGCAGTTCTTTGGGTAGGAAGCCAGGGTAAACGCATCTAAAATGCTATTGACAAATCTCTCTATTTGTGAAACCCTTGCTCCGCAAGCTTTTCAGTAAATAGTAATTGCTCGGAAATGTGAAAATATCTTAATAATTAGTCTGCTTTCTCTTAACAATTCAAGGCATTTCGGCTCTACCTGTTTGCCTAAAAACCTTGCTGAACAAGCAACTCACAAAAAACCTCTTTTGTCAATGATTGTTAAGGTGCGTTTGCCCTGGGGTAGGAAGCTCCTTCCTCGTGTTAGCAGGGAGGAGTAGTTCACCCCTCCCGTAACCGGATCTCGACCGTAACCGGAAACACCTGTGCCTGTCCCCTCAGGCGACACTGCTGCGGCAAGATCTGCTCTATCACCCGACTTTGCTCCCCCTTCAACTGATCCAGCAACGCCTGATAGCACCCCCGTCGTCGTCGCAACTCATCCTCCAAATCCCGCAACCGCTCCTCCAGATCCCGTTGCATCTCAACCTACATTCCGCAGGGCACCTGCCATTCTCAATAGTTTTTCGGGATCCTGAGCTCTATAATGATTATCAAACAAGGATCACAGGCATTCCCAATTTTATCAATACATAGGTTTAGATCGTTACAGCTTCTTTTGGGACAATATACACAAGATTCAAGCTTGCATTGTCAAGGTTGGAGATAGGTAAAGCTGCCCATTGATGAAAAGGAATATCTAGCTGTTTAATTGCTTGGATCTCGATTTGATACGCTGTAAACCTAGTGAAGGTTTCAATCATTGACTCCATTATGTCAATGATATCGGGTAGTCTTTGCATAGCTTCTCTTTGCATTTCGACTTTGTTGCCAAAAATGCTGCCTTTGACTTCTTGGCTAGCAACAATAGCTGTAGGTAGTGAATTTACCCATTGGAATCCTGATTCAAGCCCTCTGGCTTTAGGCCAACTAAAAATATTATCTCGCAAAAGCTCAAATACTGAATTGATATCTAGATCTGGGTTAAGCCACTGGTAGATCTTGGTCAATCGAGCTAAACTGATCTTACCCTTGAATTCAGGATCGAGATATGCCGATGGGTTAGATGTTAAGAGGATTTCAATATACTTTTTCAGACGAGGCTGGATGATATCAGCTCCTTCTTGAATTCGTTGAAGTGCAGTGTCTAACTCTCCAAGCTCTAAATAACAGCGAGCTTCGGCAACGTAGGCCAAGGAAAGCGCTAGAAGGTACTCATCCACAATTTGACTCTTTTGGCCAAGCTCCTGGTCAACGTAACTTGTATAAATATGTTCAGCTTCTAAAAAACGATTGATGGCTGCCAGAGCAGAGCTTTTTCGATTCTCTTCTTGTTTTAGTGAGATAGCATTAGTTGCTAACGTTAAAGCAGCTCGAAAGTTAGCAATTACCATAAAGTCAATCTTGAGATTGATCTGATTCAGGATCTCTTGGGCCTGTTGAAGTCGCTTCTCTATGTCCAATAGACGCATATTGATCAGAGCAAAGCCTGCAACTGAAACCCCTAAACTCAACAAGCTACTGGTTGTTGACAAAACTGCTAAGGGCTCAACCAACCTATCTGCCATTTGTATTTCTCTAAGCCATGCAACAATTCGCTTTGATGTGGAGTATTTAATTATACCACCAACACGTTCGTAAGTTCCATTAAGCAATCCTTCTCGAATCCATTCAGGTAGATCGAAGGTTACAAAAATTTTTTCAGTAAAAACTCCTGGAAGAGATTTATAGATCATTGATTCCTCACAGTTCAGAGTGTTTACTCTAGTGATTGAGCGAGTACAATTTGATTATAGAGCCCATTTGACAGAACTCATCATAAGAGCAAAACGCCATTCCAGTGCGGGGCGAGATTGAGTTGACCAGATTACATCTCTCATTCCGTAGGTTTAGTGTATATTGCTGGCTGTTATTACGCTAAGCTTTACTACTGAGTGTGTTTTAAGGAACAGATGAATACTGGATCGAGTAATATATTTGGTTGGAGCTTCCAGTTCAATGACCAAAGGCTCAGGTGTATCGGATATGACTGAAGACCACTATAACCCTGATCAAGAAGACATTATCGAGTTGGCCAGTGACTCTATCGAGTGGACTGAGGAGCCAGATGGGAGTAAATCGATCTGTTTTGTCACACCTTTTTTCTATGGAGACAAGATCCAATTTGATTCTGTCAATGGGAAGGGGATTGGTTTTATTGATGGAATTACGTTGGCAGCTGACGGCTCGGTTTACTACACAGTAGTGGATGCTGAAAACAAAGGTGAGGAGGGTGATTCCATCGTTTATGGTGGGATCTACCCAGAGGATATAACTTTGCTGGAAAAAGGGATAGAAGATCCAGAGTAAGTTAGTGAGGGGAAAGCTTCTATGAGGATCTGCATCCGAATGCTACTTCCTGCATACTCCAGTTAATGTCTCACTATCTGGACTATTCGGGAGGGAGGTGATCAGGTGCGTCAACAGATCGGCTCAGAGAGGGTGGTGAGAGATCGAGAGGGATGGGTCGAGAGGAATTGATCAACCTCCTCTTCGACGACTCGTTTCATCGCCTCGTAAGCCTCTTCGACGCCAACGTGACCTTTCGATGTACTCAAAAGATACTCGTAGTTCGTCAATCTGTGGCGGACGTGGTTGCAGATCCACCGACGCAACGTGCCTGGATCGACTTCTCTGGGAGAGGGAACACGAATCGCGGTGAAATCCCCGCGCTCCCAGCGGAGATCCTCTCTGTGCGTAGCCCAACTGGAAATCGCATCCTGCTCTAGATCGTGCCTGCAGTTGTAGTCTTGGAGGGCAACTTGGACACTCCGACGGATTGCAGAGGAAAACAACTCGATCGTCTGTTCCCGCTTGGTCTCCATGATCTGGAGCATCCTGGTCGAGGCAGCTTTGCGTCGTGCCTGTGTTTCCGTTTGCCATCGTTGGAAAGCGTTGGTCTGCTCGGCAGCCTCAACCCTAGAGATCTCCCACAGCAACATTGGCGGTTTGCTTTTGGAATAGGGATTGGGTCGGGTTGCGTCCGGATCACCTAAGAAGTTCTTGATCGCTCCGTCTGTCCAACCACGAGCTTTCAAGGCCGCTTTCCAGAGGTATTTTGGTCGATTGGAATCGCTCATTGTCCGGCGAGAAGATCAAGTGACAAGCGAGGAACTAGGACTATTGGGGAGTTCCCCCAACCCTAAAAGCTTACGATCTCGCGGGTGGCGGATCTGCGAAGAAATCGATTGGAGCCACTGGCGATCGAAACGAATAGAAATCATGCAGGTCGTTCCGTCCCAACCCTCAAATCGGATCTCATCGCCGAGATCGGCGGCCATATATCGACGGACTGCCTCCCGCAGATCCTCTTCATAGCTGGCTAGCCGATCAATGCAATCGGGACGATAATACCCGATCCGAATGTATCCATCCTCAAATACATGTCCCCCACCCAGTAAAGCATTGATCAATTGAGCCTCTAATTCCGTTCGCAAATGGCTGATCCGCTCCTCACTCAGCTCTGTTTCGATTTCTTGGTTGCTTCTTGATGATTGCATGATTGTTAGTAGGATGATCCCCCTGGATGAAATAGGATAGTAGCTCTCGTATTATCTAAAAAGCTAAGTCTAGGCCGATCTTGCTTTTACACCTTGATGCTTTTCCCATGACTTGATTGGAGATATGAAAGAGAGAGGTAATAGTTCATATTGTCCAATATTATGAACTCATTCACAATACTCCCACAGTTCTTTTTCGTAAGAGATCAGTCCCAATTAAGGTCTTCATGATCCTTCCTTAGGGTGAAATAATCTTATGGCTCTACCTCCAGCCTCAAAGATCTAATCCTCTCTCCGCGATTTGTGGGCTCATCCCGCAATCTGGTGGTAACCTTAGATCCAATAAGCTCTCTGCGGGGGGCTTGTCGGTAATCTATTAGGTGCTCTCGATGATCGGATGATGACAAACCTATCTCTACGAGGATCCTAAAAAGCTTACCCCAGCTTCCTATGTCGCCAAACGTGCGAAGCCGGGGTAACTCAGGATTCTTAACAGTGAGCCAGTTGGCGAAGCCAATTGGTTCGCGGGGATTTGCATATCATTGTACGGATCAAACGGGCACTCCGCAACACCTTCGGAGGTCTTTTTTGATGCAATTTTTGCTCTCTCCTCGATTTATTGAGGAAAAACTTACCCAGCAACACATCCGCGATCTGCGATCTGCTGCTTTGACGGATGACCAGATCCTACAGACAGGACACTTTTCAGCGGCGGCCACCACAGCCCAAAAGCTTCTCCAGATGCACCATCTGCCTGCGGGCCTCATCTTCAACTACTGCGATCCCAACGGAGCTCCCTATCAACAAGCCAATGGCGATCGCTTCTGGCGGATCAAACCTGACTGGGATGATCCGGAGCTACCCAAATATCTCAGTCCGCCTGGATCGGGGAACCGTCCTTACTTCTCTCGCTTGCAAGCTAATTGGAGCAAGATCTTGGGCTCTCCTCGTCAGTCTCTGATCGAGGTTGAAGGGGAAAAGAAGGCTGATTGTCTTTGTGCCCACGGCTTGCCCACGATCGGGTTGGCAGGGGTCTGGGGCTGGGTCGATCAAACCCCTCGACCCAATGAAGCTCCGTTGGCCGCCAGCCGGGTGCTGCCAGAACTGGAGCGGATCGAGTATCGCAATCGCACTGTCTATCAGTGCTTCGATAGTGACATTGTGGTCAAGTCCAGTGTCCAGCAAGCTCTCTTGGAACGAGCTTTGCATCTTCAGGAGCTTGGAGCTGATCCTCTCCTGGTACGACTTCCCAACGAACTGGATGGATCCAAGAATGGGCCGGACGATTTCGTTCTCCGGCATGGGATCGATGCCTTTCAGGT
Source organism: uncultured bacterium (assembly GCA_964581005.1). Classification (GTDB taxonomy): domain Bacteria; phylum Cyanobacteriota; class Cyanobacteriia; order Thermostichales; family Thermostichaceae; genus CAZONZ01. Next base: position 1,890 of record CAZONZ010000180.1, on the reverse strand, counting down.
GCTGGTGAAAGCGGCACAGCCGTCCGTGATCCTGAAGCGCAAGAAACCCCTGATCAACCTGCCTGAACCCAATAGTCACGACAAAGCTCTCTTGGCTTGGTCGGTGTTGAAGGAGCATTGGGCTTATCGGCCTGGGGTGGGTTGGTATGAATGGCAAGGCTCTCACTGGGAGCTCCGATCGATCGAGGAGTTTGAACGCTGCTTGACCCAGTTCATGGATGCCCAACTCTGGCGGCACTGTGAGAACTCCACCCTCACCTCAATTGTTCGGCAGCTGCGCTCTCGGCTTCTAATCCCCCATCTCTGGTGGGGCAACGATGATCATCTGGCCTTTGCCAACGGCACGTTGGATATTCGCTCCGATCAATTCACTCCAGGACATGATCCACAGCATTATTTGACCGCAGCCTTGCCTTATGACTTCGATCCACAAGCTAAGTGCCCCCGCTGGTTGCAATTTCTGAGTGAGGCGACCGGGCAGGATCAGAGGTTGATCGATCTGCTCCAAGCGCTCTGTCGCTATGCGGTGGTGCCCAAAGCCAAGCACCGCAAAGCTCAGATTGAAAAGAGTTTTGATCTATTTGGTCCCAAAGGGACAGGCAAAGGCACCTTCTTGGATGTCTTGATCCAACTGGTGGGAGAGAACAACACTGGACCCGCAAGTCCTGATACCTTCAAAACTCCACAGGGATTGGGGCAGTTGATTGATAAGAAGCTCGCTGTGGATACCGATTGCACCGGCTTTCTGGAGAGGATCGGGGCCTACAACAAAGTTGTCAGCAATGAGCCAGTGGAGGTGAAGAAACTCTATCGGGATCCTTGCTCCCAGCGATTGGGCGTGGTGGTGGTGCGGGCCTACAACCAGTTCATTGCGGTTCCCGATGGATCGGAGGGGTTGGATCGGCGTTTGACGGTGATCCCTTTCCAGCAGCGGCCTCGAAGTTTGGATGTTGAGCTGGGAGAGAAACTGAGAGCTGAGTTGACTGGGATCTTCGCCTGGGCCTGGTCGTTGGGTGAGGCTGAAATGAAACAGAGGATCCTGTGGGCGGGCTCGATCCCAGCGGTGGCCGCCGCCAACCTGGAGCGCTTTGAGGCTAACCATCCAGAATATCGATTCTTGAGTGAGCACTGTCCGGGGGGGACGGACAAGATCCAGGCAGGGCACCTCTATGCGGCCTATGTGGAATGGTGCCGAGCCAATGGACATCAGCCGAAGTCTCAGGTGAAGTTTCGGCCTGCGATCGAAGCTCTGGGATGCAAACGCAGTGACAAAACCAATGGGCTCTACTTCTACAGCGTTCCCATAATGCAGCAGTTTTCAGTTGCCGATCATCTGGGGATAGTTCCGGATCAGGGAGAGATGCAGGACGGATCGCAGGACGGATCAACCCCTGATGGGTCAAGCGATAGGGAGAGTTGGGGAGAGTTGAGTGATCAAGCTCTAAGCGTAGATTCCGAGGATCAAGATCTTGCCCCTGAAGAAGATCCCTCTACATCTATCCCTACCCCTGAGCTGGAGGGGGATCCAACTGTCTCACAACCCTCCCTAAGTTTAGGGAATCTATCTCAATGTCCTCTGGATCGCCCTCGATGGCAGGTAGGGGATTGGGTTCACTACATCGGCAGCAATCCCCACTATCGAAAACAGTATGGAGAGCCGATGATCATTCATGCGTTGAGAGAAGGTTATGTTAACTGTCGGTTGGCTGGTGGACGGTTATCAACTTGGATCAATCCTTCCGATCTAGAGGCTGTTCCCTTCCATTCGCGTTAATCAATTTGCGACAAAGCTTAGCTTCACTCAGATCTGCTTCATGCAGATCCACTTCAAACTACACAGGTATTACGCAGTTGAGGGAAAACCAGTGTAAAACAGAAGGATGAATCCTC